>JACCSC010000502.1 GCA_013813215.1 Geodermatophilaceae bacterium
TGACGACCTCCAGCGGCAACGTCGCGGTCACCGCCCGGACCGTTCCGAGCCTTTCGGCGAAGTGGTAGCCGGTGTCCAGGAACAGCACCTTGGCCAGTGGGGCCGAGGACGCAGTCAGGTGGGCGAGTACCGCGTCGGTCATCGACGAGGCGATGGCCAGCCGGTCGCCGAACGTCGTACCGGCCCAGCTCAGCACCTCGGCCGGACCGGCGCCGTCCAGCACAGCGGCTCCCTGCTCGGCCAGCGCGCAACTCGCAGCGCTCGGCGATGGCCGTCATCGGACCGGCTCCGCGGCCGGGGCGATGCCCACGAAGCGCAGCGTCCACACCCGGGTGCACGAGGCGCACCGCCACTGACCGGCCGACCGGGGGCGGCCGCGTGGGCCCGGCAGTGGCCGGCGGAACGGTTCGCCGTCGTCGCCCGGGAGCTGGCGGGCCGGGGAGCCCGGGTGGTCGTCACCGGTGACGCGGCGGAACACGACCTGGCCGCGCGCGTGGTGCGGGCGGCGGGGCTGCCGGCAACGGCGAACCTGGCCGGCACCACGCTGCTCGGCCTGGCCGGCGTGATCGCGGGGGCTCGGCTGGTGATCTGCGGCGACACCGGGGTGGGGCACCTGGCCAGCGCGTACGGCACCCCGTCGGTCCTGCTGTTCGGCCCGGTGTCGCCGGCCTCCTGGGGTCCGCCGGTCTTGCCCGAGCATGTGGTGCTCTGGCACGGCGACGGCAGCGGCGACCCGCACGGCACGGCGCCGGACCCGGCGTTGTTGGCGATAGGAACCGACGAGGTACTCGCCGCCGCCCAGCGGCTGCTGGGGTCAGGCCGCGGTACGACGCCCGATCGCGTCCAGCACGCGCTGGGGGACCAGTGGCCGCAGTGCAGAGACCAGCTTCGCTCCACCGCCGACGGCGTACCGGGTGCGGGGGCGGGTAGAGGTGAGCGCCCTGTGGATCGTCTCGGCGACCGTCGCCGAGGACGCCCCGTTCTTGGCGGCTGAGCGCAGGCTGCCCTGGAACGAGCGCAGCCGGTCGGCGTACCGCCCGATCTCCGGATGTCCGCCGACGAGCATGTCGTCGAGGTCGGTGGCCGCCTTGGCCCAGATCGGCGTCGCGATCGGACCGGGCTCGATCAGGATCACTGGGATGCCGTCGGGGGTGAGTTCCTGCCGCCAGGAGTCGGCGATCGCCTCCATCGCGAACTTCGAGGCGTGGTAGGCGCCGGCGAACTGCACGGCCACCTTGCCGCCTATCGACCCGACGAACACCACGCGCCCCGTGGCGTCGCGCAGCAGGGGAAGCAGCGCGCGGGTCAGCGCTACCTGCCCGACGACGTTGACCTCGAGTTCGGCCCGCAGCTGCTCGGGCTCCAGCACCTCGAGCGGTCCCGGTACGCCCACCCCTGCGACGTTCACCACCGCGTCCAGACCGGCGGCGCCGACTGCCGTCCGGATCTCGGCCACGGCCGAGGCGATCGATGCGGCGTCGGTGATGTCCAGAACGAGCAACCGGAGCCGGTCGGAGGTCTGCCCCGCCAGCGGCGCAGCGTCGTCGAGGTTCCGGACGCCGGCGAAGACCGTCATCCCGGCCCGGTCGAGTTCCAACGCGGTGGAAGCGCCGATCCCGCTGGACGCACCGGTCACCAACACTGACTGCACAGGACCTCCCAGAATCTGCGGTTCGTCAGGAGTACCCCGTAGATCTGGTCGATAACCCCTTTGCGCAGGCGGGTTGTCGACGTCCCCCGACGCGGACTAGGGTCGATTGTGGTCGATGCACTACCGACCGCGAGCGTCGAGGGCGAAGCAGCCGCCCGTATCCCCGAGGCCGACGCGGCCTCCGGTCCGCCGTATTGCGGACTGCCTGGTTGGAATCTCCGACAGGTGTGAGCTGCATGTCCACTGATGTCGTTGCCGGCGGCCCTGGTGTCCCCCCCGTGCACCCCCTTCTCGAGGTGGCGGGAGACGACGACGTACGCCGTCGCTTCCTCGAGCTGCGCGACCCCGAGACCGGCGAGGAGCGCCGGTCGGTCGTACGCGACGAGCTCGTCGAGATGTTCGTCCCGATGGCGCAACGAGTGGCCCGCCGGTTCCGCAACCGCAACGAGCCGGTCGAGGATCTCGGGCAGGTGGCGCTGCTGGGTCTGCTCAAAGCCGTGGACGGGTTCGACCCCGAGCGCTCGGTCAGCTTCAGCAGCTATGCGATCCCGACCATGCTCGGCGAGATCAAGCGGCACTTCCGGGACAAGGGCTGGAGCCTGCACGTGCCCCGGCGGCTCAAGGAGCTGTCCCTCAATGTCGTTTCGGCCACCGGTGACCTCACCCAGCAGCTCGGCCGGCACCCGACCGACGCCGATCTCTCAGCCGTGCTGGGGGTCAGCGAGTGCGAGATCCGGGAGGCTCGGCTGTGCGTCCGCGCCTATCACTGCACGTCGCTGTCCACTCCGCACCCGTTGCAGGAGTCCACTTCGGACCGGTTCGGTGTCGTCGACCCGGGCATGCAGCGGGTCGAGGACGTCCAGACGCTGCGGCCTCTCCTGGCCGCGCTGCCGCCCCGAGAACGCAAGATCATCGCTTTGCGGTTCGGGGGCAACCTGACCCAGAGTCAGATCGCCGGTCGGCTGGGGATCTCCCAGATGCACGTGTCCCGGCTCCTGACCAAGTGCCTCGGCCAGCTGCGACAGGGGTTGCTCGCCGACGGATGAGCGGATGCGATGGACTCGCTCACTGCACGGGAGGAGGTGCCGGCGGCATGCACGACGCCTCGGAAACCGAACGACGGTCGAACGCAGGGGCCCGCGACATCGTTCTCATCGGGACCTCAGCGGGCGGTGTCCAGGCCCTGCAGGTCCTGCTGGGCGGGTTGCCGGCCGATCTGGGGGCGGCGGTATTCGTCGTGCTCCACGTCCCCGAGGGTGTCGAGAGCCGGCTTCCGGCGGTGCTCCGGCGGGCCTCGGCCCTGCCCGTCGACACCGCCCGCGAAGGCGAGCAGGTCCGTCCCGGCCGGGTGCTCGTCGCACCGTCCGGTGCCCACCTGCTGTTGCGCGAAGACAGGGTTCAGGTCCGGCGAGGGCCCAAGGAGAACGGCGTCCGGCCGTCCGTGGACGTCTTGTTCCGGTCCGCGGCAATGACGTACGGCGCTCGGGTGCTCAGCGTCGTGCTCACCGGTCTGCTCGACGACGGGGCAGCCGGCAGCAAGGAGGTGCTGCGGCGCGGCGGGATCGCCTTGGCGCAAGAGCCCGCCTCGGCCGAATATCCGTCGATGCCGCGCAACGCGCTCGCGGCCCATCCCGACGTCCACGCGATCGCGCTGGCGGACCTGGCGTCGATGATCGGGAAGGTGGTGGCCGAACCGGCCGGTCCGGCGGGTGCGGGCAGCGCGGACGTGGACCCCGACGACGACGCCGACATCCGGCTCGTGCAGGAGATGGCCGTCAGTGCCGCCGAACCGGCCAGAGCTCCGCTGACGCTGCCCGGCGACCCGTCGCTGTACAACTGCGCGGACTGCAATGGGGTCCTGCAGGAGGCCAGCAGCGAGTCGATACCCGATCGCTGGCGCTGCCGGGTCGGCCACGGTTGGTCGGGGATGGCCTTGGTCCAGGCCAAGGCCGAACAGGTCGAGGCCGCGCTCTGGGCCGCCGTCCACCTGCTGGAGGAGCGGGCCTTGCTGTGCGAGCGGCTCGCCGAACGGGCAGCTGCCGGCGGGCGCACCCGCAACGCCGGCCAGCTTTGCCGCCGGGCCGACGAAGCGTCCAGGCAGGTCGAGCTGGTGCGCGGCATGGTCATCCCGGCGTTGTCGCCGGCGGAGGACGCCGAGTCCTCGGCGCTCGAGGAGTCAGCCGTCTCGAGGAACGCGTAGGCACAGCGCCAGCACGTCCAGCGGCAAGCCGTCGTCGATGTCGAAGGTAGCGAGGGCCGCGCCGATCTGGTCCACGATGCTCTGCGCGGACCCGCTCCCGGCCCGCGCCACCGCCTGCGCGAGGGCTCCGGACCGGCCGAACGTGTCGCCCGTGCGGGCGCGGACGTCGTACAGGGACGTCGTGAACATGACGAGGGCCTCACCGGGCACGAGGTCGAGGTCTCGGAAGTGCAGCACCGCTTCTGCGCCACCCTCCAGCGCACGTCCGCCGCCGTCGACCGCCTGCACGCGCCCGTCGAGCCGCCGGTGCAGGCTCAAGTGGTGTCCCGCGCTGACCAGCCGGACGGCGGCGCCGGTCGCCGTGCTGCTGACGTGCGCCGCGCTGGTCAGCACCGGCGTCCGCAACCCGCCCAGCGCGCTCAGCCGCGCGGTCACGTCTTCCAACAGCCCGACCGGGTCGGCCTGCGCCAGGCCCAGCGTGCGTGCCGACTGGCGCAACGTCACCAGTTCGGTGGCCGCGTGGCCTCCGGCGGTGGCCGTCTCGGCGAGCAGGATGTTCCCACCGGAGTTGCTCGGGTACAGGTCGAACACCACGCTGCCGGGGTCCTCCTCGCTCGTGGCCGGGCGGTACAACCAGGCCACGTCGAGCTGCTCCAGGGTGACCGACGTGGGGATGAGCAAGTCGCGCAATGTCAGGTGGCTCCGGTGCTGGCGGACGAAGCGCCGCTCGGCGCGCAGCGCCCCACCCAGCAGGCCGCCCACGTCCTCGAGGGCGGCAAGGTCGGCGAGGGCGAAGTAGGAGCTGCCCGCCGTACGCGCCGCGGTGATGGTGCCGAGAACCGCCTCGCCGCCGATCGGTAGGCAGAGCAGCGAGCGGGCGCGCATCCGGCCGGCCAGCGGTACCCCGTCCCGGTCCTCGCCGAGCACTGAATAGTCGTCGAGGTGGATGAGCAGCTGGCTCTGGCCCTCCTGGGCCACGACCGCGGGCAGCGCAGCCTCGTATGGCTCCGCCTCCTGGATGGCGGCCAGGACTTCGCGATCCGTGGCTCCCTCCGGCCCGCAGACCGCGGCCCGGACGAGGCCGTCGGCTCGCATCAGATCCACGATGATCCAGTCGGCGAACTCGACGCACAGCAGGCCGCCCAGCGCCCGAGCGATGGCGGCGTCGGGATCGCCGTGGCTGGAGGTCAGCAGCTGGGCCACGGAGGTGACGAGGTCCAGCCGCCGGACCAGGGCGGGCAGACCCGCCGTCGTCCGGGCGAGCACCGCCGCAGCATCCTCGCCGCTCGGACCGGCCGGGTCGTCGGCGAGTGCGTCGTCGGTCGGGATCAGGACCGCGGCGATGACCGGCTTGGGATCGTTGGGGACATGCAGCGCGCCGAGTAGCGCGCGGACCGACCTAACGCGGCCGCGCACGACGAAGGTCAGCGTGACCGTGCGCGTTCCTCGCCGGCGGGTGACCGCGGCGATCTGCGAGCGCAGGGCCGAACGCTGGGGAAGCTCGACCAGCGCCGGCAGCGGACGGCCGGACAGGTAGTCGGCGCTCAGTTCCAACAGGTTGAGGCAGCGCTGGTTGACGCGGCGGATCCGGCCGTCGCGATACAGGAGCATCACCGGCAGCGGCAGATCCCGGAAGGCTGCGCGCAGGACGTACCGATCCTGGTCCTCGGTTGCGGCCTGGTCGGCCTGCTCGGCGTCGCTGACCCACAGCTCCTCGTGCGCGACCCGTAGCTCCTCGGCGGCGGTTTCCAGCTCGAGGAACAGCGCCTCGTTCTCGTCGTCGCCCTCCGCGGTGACGCGCCGGGCCGCGCGCAGGTCGCGCAACCGGGACTGGAAGGCGGCGACCTCGCGATCGAAGTCCTCGAACTGCATGTTCGGCGGCACTCGACCCCCTGCCGGCCTGCGTCGTGCCGCGGGCAGCGGCTGTCGTGAGTCCCGTGGGCGCGCTGGGCGCGTGGCCTGGGCAGCGCATCCCGAACGCTCGCCGTAGCCTACGGGGATGGAGGCGTACGACGTCCTCGACGACGCACCGGAATCGGTGCTGTGCCGGCTGGTGGATCGAGTCGCGGCCAGCGTCCCCGGTTGTTGCGGGGCGACGTTCACTTCGTGGACGACGACGGAGGAGGGTCTGCTTCCGATCGTGCGGGTCTGCTCCCATCCTGACCTCGCGGAGCTGGAGGACCTCGACATCCTTCCGACGGAGTCACCCCTCGTGGCGGCGGCCGTCTCCGGCGAGCCGGCGTGGGTGGGCGACACCCTGCGCGACACGAGATTCCCGGCGTTCTCGATCGCCGCCTTGCGGCTGGGGGTCCGGAGCGTCGTGTGTTCCGTCGAGTCCGGGCGAGTGCCCACGGCGACGCTCAGCCTGTACTCCGTCCGGCCGGATCTCAGTCCGGGCCACACCGCCGGTGTCGCGGCGGCGCTGCTGCGCGAGGCCATCAGCGCCGCCGGTCGCACGTTGGCCAGCGAGCGCTCACGGCGAGAGGTCCACCACCTGACGCAGGCGATGGCCGTCCGCAGCGTCATCGAGCAGGCCAAAGGAATGATCATGCAGGCGGTCAAGTGTGACGCGGCCACCGCGTTCCAGCACTTGTCCAGCACGGCCCAGCGCTCGCGGCGCCGGCTGGCCGACGTGGCCCGCGATGTGGTGCGCACGCACGAGGCGGCCCCGCGGTCCTAGCTCGCGTCGAGAGTGTCGGTTGCCGACTCGTTCATGACCAGGACCGCGCCGGTGACCTCTCCGTCGTGCAGTAACTGGGTGATCCGGACCCGCAACCGCTGTCCGCGACCACGCCGGTCGATGGCATCGACCGACAGCTGCACCATCGTGGGCGGCTCGGCGTCCAGAACCCTGGCCAGGGGAGCCGTCAGCTCGGCTACCGGGAGGCCGAGATCGAGGGTGAGGAAGTCGCAGCCCTCGACCTCATCCGGGCCCAGCCCCCACAAGTCGCGAGCGTTCCTGCTCCACGCGTAGACCTGACGCTTGCGGTCCAGGACGATGACCGCCCGGCCGAGGGAGGCCAGCAGGTTCTGCAGGAACTGACCGGTCTGATCCAGCTCCAGTCGGCGCTCTCGCAGTTCGCCGTTCACCGCGTGCAGTTCGTCGTTCGTGGAGACCAGCTCGGTGTTCATGGTCTCCAGTTGCTCGTTCGTCGACTGGAGCTCCTCGTTGGTGGTCTCAAACTCCTCGACGGTGGACTGGAGTTCCTCGTTGGTGGTCTCCAACTCCTCGTTGATCGAGTGGAGCTCTTCGTAGGCGCGTTCCAGGTCGGCGTTGGCCCGCTCCAGCTCACCGCGCATCCGCTTGGCCTCGCTGGTGTCCACGAAGCTGATGACCACCCCGGCCCGGTCCCCCCGCATGGTCAACGGGGTCACCGTGATCTCGAGGTACACCGGGTCGACGCCCGGCGCGCGCTGCCAGGCCACGTCGGCCACCCGCGCCGGGCGCCGGCTGTCCACGACCTGCGTGATCAGGCTGCGCAACTCCAGCGGCCGGTAGGACAGCTCGAGATCGTGGAAGGGGTGGCCGACGTCGCGGCTCCTGACCCCGAGCAGGGCCTCGGCCCGCGGGTTGGACAGCACGAGGGCGCCGCCCGCATCCACGACGATCTGCGCCACCGGTGCCGCGTCGAAAGCCGCCACCTCCACCGACCGGGATCGGCCGGCTACCTTTCGCGGACCGGGCCAAGCGCGGCTGGTCAGCACCCGCGCCGGGCTGGCCGGCACCCGGTGGTACAGCCGGTTGGACAGGTCGACCGGAGAGAAGAGGTCAGCGTGGGCCAGCACCATCTCCGCCTTGCCGAGGAACAGCACCCCGGTCGGGTTGAGAGCGAAGTGGAATCGCCGCAGGATGTTGGCCTGGGTATCGGCGGTGAGGTACATCAGCGTGTTGCGACACACCAACAGGTCCACCCGGCTGATCGGTGCATCCATCGTCAGGTCGTTGCGTCCGCAGATCACCGAACGCCGGAGGTCCCGGCGGAAGGCCCACCGGTCTCCGGCGCGCTCGAAGTACTTCTCGCGCAGATCGACGGGGACCGCCTCCAGCGCCCGATCGGAGTAGACGGCGGCTCGGGCCACCGTCAGGGCACCGTCGTCGACGTCGGTCGCGTACAGCTTCACCCGCTGCATGAAGTCGGCTTCGCCGAGCTCCTCGGCCAGCAGCATGGCCAGCGTGTACACCTCCTCGCCCGAGGCGCAGCCCGCGCTCCACCCGCGGATGTTGCCCCAGCCGTCGGTCCCGTCGACGATGGCCGGCACGACGCGCTTGCGCAGCGTGGTCCAGGCCGCCGCATCACGAAAGAACCCGGTGACGTTGATGAGCAGGGTGTCGAACAACGCGGTGAACTCCTCGGCATGCAGCTCGAGGTGATCGGAGTACTCGTGGAAGGTCTCGATCCCGACGTCGGCCATCCGGCGCCGAACCCGACGCATCAGACTGGCCCGCTTGTAGCCGGTGAAGTCGAAGCCGCGAGTCCGGTGCAGGACCTCCAGCAGGTCCTCGAACTGCGCGTCGTGCACGTCGGCCAGCTGGCTCACCTCGGCGTACCCCCTCGGGTTCTCCCCCCTGCGTGCTGGCCCCGACGATAAACCCCGGCGTTCAGCGCAACCGGAGCGCGCAGTCCTCGCGCGGGACCAGCTCGCCGATTACCGGGGCACCGGGGATCTCGCCGGCCAGCAAGAGGCCGCCGGAGGTCTGCGCGTCGGCGAGCAGCAGCGCCTCCGTCTCGTCGGCGGAGCCGAATTCGGTGTGCGGCCGGACCCAGTCCAGGTTGCGGCGCGTGCCGCCGCTGACGTGGCCGTCGGCCAGCGCCTCCCGCGCGCCCTCCAGGTACGGGACGGCGGCGGCGTCGATCACCGCGGTGACACCGCTCGCCCGGGCCAGCTTGTAGAGGTGGCCGAGCAGGCCGAAGCCGGTCACGTCGGTGCCGGCCCGGATCCCGGCCGCGAGAGCGGCCAGGGCGGCGTCCCGGTTGAGCTGCGTCATGGTGTCGATTGCCTCGGCGGACACCTCGCCGGTGGCCTTGTGCCGGCTGTTCAGGACGCCGATGCCCAGCGGCTTGGACAGCGAGAGCGGGAGCCCCGGCGTACCGGCGTCGTTGCGGATCAGCCGGTCCGGGTCGGCCAGACCGGTGACCGCCAGGCCGTACTTCGGCTCCGGGTCGTCAACGCTGTGCCCGCCGGCGAGGTGGCACGCGGCCTCCCGGCAGATGTCCAGCCCGCCGCGCAGCACCTCGCGGGCGAGGTCCATCGGCAGCACGTCGCGCGGCCAGCCCAGCAGGTTGATCGCGACGATCGGCCGACCACCCATGGCGTAGACGTCGGACAGTGCGTTCGCCGCGGCGATCCGGCCCCAGTCGTAGGGGTTGTCGACGACCGGAGTGAAGAAGTCCGCGGTCAGGACGACGGCCTGCCCGCCGTCGATCCGCACCACCGCGGCGTCGTCACCGTCCGGTAGGCCGACGAGGAGTTCCGCGGCACCGGGGGGTTCGGGTCCGAGCAGGCCCGCGACGACCGACTCCAGCTCGCCCGGCGGAATCTTGCAGGCGCAGCCCCCGCCGTGGGCGTAGTGGGTGAGCCGGTACGCCGTGGCCGTCATGCCCACGACGGTACGACGCCCGCGGTCTCGTGTGATACCCCTAGGGGGTATGGTCGTGGCGACGAAGGGAGCAGACATGGTGGGAGCGACGACGGGATGGGGTCCGGCGATCCAGGCGACGCGGCACTGCCTCACCGGCTGCGCCATCGGTGAGGTGCTGGGGATGGTCATCGGGACGGCGCTCGGCTGGAGCACCTTCTGGACCGTGGTCCTCGCCGTGGTGTTGGCGTTCTTCTTCGGCTACCTGCTCACCGTGCGCTCGGTGCTCGGAGCGGGCCTTGCGCTGGCCGCCGCGGTCAAGGTGGCGCTGCTGGCGGACACGGTGTCCATCACCGTCATGGAGATCGTCGACAACGCCGTGATGGTGACGGTTCCGGGGGCGATGGAGGCTGGGGTCGGCGGCTGGGTGTTCTGGGCCAGTCTTGCCTTTGCCTTGGCCGTGGCGTTCGTGCTCACCGTGCCGGTGAACAAGGTGATGATCGACCGCGGGCTCGGGCACGCTGTCGTGCACCGGCACCACTGAGCCACGCGATCATCTCGGGACGTCGATCTCGGCGGTCTGCACTACGTCGACGACCCGCGGTCCACCGTCCAGGCTCCAGATCAGCATCTCGTCGAACACCCACTGCGCAAGGCTGCCGTTGGCACAGTCGAAGCGGCTGTGCTCAGCGAGGAGCAGGCCCCGCGTGGTCACCCGGCCGCTGTCGACCAGCACGCAGGGTTCGACGTCGGCGCTGACCGGCTGCCCGGCGAACGGCAGCTGCGGATCGACCGCCGCGGTGAGCGGCTGGCCGACGATTCCGCCGCGGCAGCCGGCCGCGGCCTCGGCGGACAGGTCGGGCACCGGCTGGTCGCCCACGCTGCTGGCGACAAGGTCCGGGTGGTCGATGAAGACGCATTCGCCCTCGCCGGCCGGTAGCAGGCTGTTCGAGAGGACGGACACGTCGAATTCGACTTCGAGGTAGAGGTCGTCGAACGTCATGCCGATCCGGCCGCTGGTAGATCCCGGGTTCCACCCCCTCTCGCGTTCCCGCGCGCCATCGCCAGGCGCGGCTGGCGTCGTGCCGCCTTCGCTGGGCAGGACCAGGGGTACGGCGAGCACGAGGACCGCCGCGGTGGCCAACACCGCAGTGGTTCCGGCGACGATCCGGCGTCGCCGGCTCCGACGTACGGCGGTCTGCACGGTCGGCCAGGGGGCGGTCGGCGGTACGTCGACGCCAGCGAGCCGAGCGAGCCGGGCCAGCACATCGCGTTCCCTGATCTCGGACTGGGTCATCGGAGGGTCCTTTCCGCTTGCTGCGGCTCGTCGTTCGACGTATGGGCTGGCAGCGTCTGGCGCAACGGGCGAGCCCTCGATGCGCGGCGCTCTTGACCGTGCCGACCGCGCAGGACAGCGCGGCGGCGGTCTCGGCCTCGGACAGGTCCTCGATGAAGCGCAGCACTACGACGGCGCGCATCCGGGTCGGTAGTTCGCGCAGCGCGGCGACCAGGTCCGGGTCCAGGCTCGACGCCGGGCCACCCGGAGCCGGAACCTGGCCCGCCGCGGCGAGCGGGAGGTCCCGCGACCGGCGCCGTCGACGCCACGAGAGCGCGGCGTTGATGACCGCGCGCCGGGCGTAGGCCTCGGGATTGCCGACCTGGTCCAGCCGCGACCAGTGCCGGTGCAGGCTGACCAGCGCGTCCTGGGCGCAGTCCTCCGCGATCCCGGTGTCGCCGGTGACCAGGTACGCCGTACGGACCAGGGGAGCCCACCGGGCGACCACGAAAGCGTGGAAGCTTTCGCTGGCCCGGTTGTCCACGGCGCCTCCGACTCGCCTCGAGGATGGCTGCCTGCTGAACGCCGCCGGGGCCCGGAAAGGTTGCTCGGGCCCGGGATCAGTCGGTGCGGAGCATCGCCTGCAACTTCGTGACGGTGGTCCAGTTGCGCATCGTCGTCCGGTCGGGTCCCTTCCTGGAGTTCAGCTCGGCAGCCAGGATGCTGCGCCCGAGACCCTCGGGCGTGTGCAGGTACAGCGTTCCCCGGACCACGGTGGCCTCGTCCGGGCTGCCCTTGGCCGTGGCCCGTTCGACGGCTCGCTCCACGTCTGCGCGGTCCGCCGCCGTCAGGGCCGCCTGGCCGAAGGCGACATGCAGGAACTTGCCGTTCGTCTCGCCTGCGTAGGGGTTGTCGGCGATCACCGTGGCCAGTTTGCCGGCGCTCAGCACCACGACGGCACAGGTGATGCCCACCTGCTCGGCGATGGCCCGCTCCAGGTCGGCGGCCAGCGTTCCTGCCGTGGCCGGTCGGGCCGTGAACACGGCGTTGCCGCTCTGGATGTAGGTGGCCACGTCGGTGTGACCCAAGGACTCGACGACCGCTCGTAGGTCGGCCATGGCGATCCGGTTGGCGCGGCCGACGTTCACCCCCCGGAGCAGGGCGACGTGGGTGGGCACGCACCGATCATCCAGCAAAGGCAGCCGCGCGGTTTGCGACTGGCGTACCGAGGGGTAACTCGTGACCCATGACGTCACATCCGTACGACGCCCAGCGCGACGGCCGCCGCGCCGCCGGCGACGACCCGACGCAGCGGAACGGCACCGAACCGGCTGACTCGTCGGGTGCCCATGACCGGCGGCGCACGTCGCTGGATCAGGACAGCGTTCGCCGACGCGAGAAGGAAGCCTTCGGCGGGGTGAAGTTCGGGGCAACGTTCCTGGGCTGGCTGACCGCGGTGGGCGCGGTCCTCCTGCTGGCTTCGTTGGTCACCGCCGCGGTCACCGGGCTGGGTATCGACGATCAGGTCTCGAGCCAGAACCTGCGCGATGTCGGTATCGGTGCGGCCATCGTCCTGCTGGCGATCCTGTCCGTCGCCTACTTCCTCGGCGGTTACGTCGCTGGTCGGATGTCACGGTTCAGCGGGCTGCGCCAAGGCGTTGCCGTGTGGCTGTGGGGGTTGCTGATCGCCGTCGCCCTGGCTGTGGTCGGACTGGTCGCGGACGAGCAGACCAACATCACCAACCGGGTCAGCCTGCCGCCGATCCCGATCGACTCGAACGACGTCACGACCGCCGGGCTGATCGGCCTGGCCGTCGTGCTGGGCGTCACGCTGCTGGCCGCCATGGCCGGAGGTATGGCGGGAATGCGCTTCCACCGCAAGGTCGACCGAGCCGGATTCGACACCTCGTCCCCCGACGCCTGAGCCGAAGCCGGCCTCGCTTCGCCGCACGGTGCCCGCAGCGCATCGGGTACGGTTTCCCGTGGAGGCGTGCGGGTGCCTGGTGGCCCCCACGGTCTTCAAAACCGATGTGGTCGAGCATCTCGGCCAGGCGGGTTCGATTCCCGTCCGCCTCCGCCAGACCCGAGGAGACCTCTTGTCAGGACCGCAGTCCGATGCGCAGCTGAACCCGGAGAAGAACCCGGAGGACTGGACCACGGGCGAGGAGCCGATGACCGGCCCGCAGCAGTCCTACCTGTCCACCTTGGCCCAGGAAGCCGGCGTCGAGGTGCCCGAGGGGCTGACCAAGGCCGAGGCGTCCAAATTGATCGACGAGCTGCAAGCCAAGACCGGTCGCGGAAAGTAGCCGCGCACGTCGTCAGGGGTTCCGACGGTGGGGCTGGGAACGCGTTGGCCGAGCAACCGAGGGAGCTGCATGAATCACGTCAGTCTGGACGCGCTCGCGCGGGAGCAGCTGAAGCGGGCGGCGCAGTCGGGAAACGGCCGCAGCGCCGAGACCGTATTCGGCGGACACGAGAAAGTGTTGCGGCAGACGGTCATCGCGCTGATCGCCGGGGCGGAGTTGGCCGAGCACGAGAACCCGGGCGAAGCGACCCTGACGGTGATCGTGGGCCGCGTCGAACTGGCCGGGCAGGACGCTTCCTGGACGGGCCGCGTCGGGGATCTGCTCGTCATACCGGATCAGCGGCACAGCCTGCGCGCCCTGGAGGATTCGGCGGTCCTGCTGACCGTGGCGAAGCGCTGAACTCGCGCCAGCACTAGAACCTCGCCTCCTCGACGGTCCTCTACAGTCGCCCCGTGTCCGACGTCCGGCGTCGCGTCCCCCGCACCGACATCGTGCTGGCGGATCCGCTGCTGGTCGAGCCCATCCAGCGGCTTGGCCGAGCGCGGGTCAAGGCCGCGGTGCTCGCTACCCAGCAGCACGTCCGCGACGGCCGGCTCGACCCGGCGGATGCTGCCCCGGCCACCCTGGCGGCCCTCCCGGTCGGGGCCTGCTCGCTGAGCGAGGTACTCAACGCCAGCGGCGTCATCCTGCACACGAACCTCGGCCGGGCGCCCCTGTCCACCGCCGCACGTGAGGCCATCGCGGTCGCGGCCGGCACGACCGACGTGGAGCTGGACCTGGCCAGCGGCAAGCGTGGCCGGCGGGGCCGCGGCGCGCTGGCCGCCCTGGCGGCAAAGGTCCCGGACGCCGGCAGCGTCCTTGTGGTCAACAACGGCGCGGCCGCACTGGTCCTGGTGGCGACAGCGCTGGCCGCGGGTCGGGAGATCGTGGTCGCCCGGGGGGAGCTGGTCGAGATCGGCGACGGGTTCCGGCTTCCTGACCTGCTGATCAGTACCGGGGCCCGGCTGCGTGAGGTCGGGACGACGAACCGGGTCACCCTCGCCGACTACGAAGCCGCGGTGGGTCCGCGAACCGGGTTCGTGCTCAAGGTGCACCCCTCGAACTTCCTGGTGACCGGCTTCACCGCCAGCGTCCCGGTGTCCGAACTGGCCCGGCTGCCGGCTCCGGTGGTGGTGGACATCGGGTCCGGCCTGCTCGCGCCACACTCCCTCTTGCCGGCCGAGCCGGACGCCGCGAGTGCGCTGCGGAACGGCGCGGCCCTGGTGACGGCCAGCGGCGACAAGCTGCTCGGCGGCCCGCAGGCCGGCCTGCTGCTGGGCACCGCCGACGTGGTGACGGCCCTGCGCCGCCACCCGCTGGCCCGGGCGCTGCGCGTGGACAAGCTGACCCTGGCCGCACTGGAGGCGACCCTCGCCGGCCCGCAGCCGCCCACCGCGGCCGCCATCGCCGCGGAACCCTCGGCCTTGCGGGCGCGGGCCGAGCGGATCGTCCTATCGCTGGCCGAGGCCGGGATCGCCGCGACCGCGGTGGACAGCGACGCCGTGGTCGGGGGAGGCGGTGCGCCGGGGGTCGTGCTGCCCAGTGCCGCCGTCGCCTTGCCGGCGGCGTACGCCGAACGGTTGCGGCAGGCCCGGCCCGCGGTCCTCGGCCGGGTCGAGCGCGACCGCTGCCTGCTCGACCTGAGAGCGCTCCCGCCGGCCGACGACGAACGGTTGCTCGCCGCGGTTCTCGCCGCCGGAGCCTGAACCGGTGCACGTAGTCGCGACGGCCGGCCACGTCGACCACGGCAAGAGCACCCTCGTCCGGCTGCTCACCGGGATGGAACCTGACCGGTGGGCCGAGGAACGCCGCCGCGGCATGACCATCGACCTGGGCTTCGCCTGGACGACGCTGCCCACCGGCGAGACTGTCGCCTTCGTCGACGTTCCCGGACACGAGCGGTTCGTCGGCAACATGCTCGCCGGGATCGGGCCGGTACCCGCCGCGCTCCTCGTGGTGGCCGCGGACCAGGGCTGGCAGGCCCAGTCCGCGGAGCATCTCGACGCGTTGGACGCGCTCGGCGTACGGCACGGGCTGCTGGCGGTGACCCGCTGCGACCTGGCGGATCCGTCCGAGGCGGAGGCCGAGGCGCTGGCGCACCTGGGGCGCACCTCGCTCGGCGCCCTGCCGACGGTCCGGGTCAGCGGCCGCACAGGGGAAGGGCTGGACGACCTGCTGCTGGCGCTGGCCCTGGTGATCGAGGATCTGCCCCCGCCCACTACGGACGGGGATGTGCGGCTGTGGGTGGACCGCGCGTTCACGATCCGGGGCGCGGGGACCGTCGTGACCGGGACGCTGCCGGCGGGCACGGTTCGCGTCGGGGACGAACTCGCCCTCGCGGGTGGCGGTCCGCGCGTCGTCGTACGCGGCATCCAGTCGCTCGGCCGGGCCGCGGATTCGGTGGCGGCGGTGGCCCGGGTGGCCCTCAACCTGCGCGGTGTCGGGTTGGCCGACATCGGTCGAGGGGACGCCCTGGTGACACCGCGCCGCTGGCTGGACACGGACCAGGTCGACGTCCGGCTGCGCGGCGACCAGGCCGCAGACCTGCCGGGCGAGGTCATCCTGCACGTGGGGTCGGCCGCGGTGGCGGCCACCGTGCGGCCGCTCGGTTCGGACACCGCCCGGCTGCGCCTGCAGCGGTCGTTACCGCTGCGGATCGGCGATGCGGCCGCCCTGCGCGACCCGGGCCGGCGGCGGATCGCGGCCGGGGTGAGGGTGCTCGACGTACGGCCCCCGTCCCTGCGC
>JACCSC010000520.1 GCA_013813215.1 Geodermatophilaceae bacterium
GCAGCGAGCGGAACCGGTCGACGACGCCCTTCGTCAGGTCGGTGTTGAGGGCTACCCCTGAGTACACCGTGGTGAAGAGCACCGACATGACCAGGATCCCGGGCAGGATGTAGTCGAGGTAGGCCCCAGTCGAGCCGGCGACCGCGCCCCCGAACAGGTACGTGAACATCAGGACGAACATCACCGGCGTGATCGTGACGTCGAGGAGCTGTTCGGGGACGTGCTTGACCTTGAGCATGCCGCGCCAGCCGAAGGTGAGAGCGGCCGACACCGGGCTCGCTTTGGGGGGCCGTGCGGTGGAGGAGATCGCCTTGCGGACCGCCGCCTCGTCGGCCTCGGTGGTCAGGGCTTCGGTGGCTGGAGTGCTCATGCCGGCTGCTCCTCTTGAATCGCGTCGGGACGTTGTTCTGAGTCGTCGTCGGCGGGGTGACCGGTCAGGGCCAGGAAGACCTCGTCGAGGCTCGGCTGACCCAGCGAGAAGTCGGCGATGCTGATCCCTGAGCGAGACAGCTCGGCAACCGCCTCGGCGGCCCGACCGGCGTCGGCGCACTGGACCGAGAGGGCAGCCAGGTCGGGCTCCAGGTGTACGACGCCGAGCGCGGCGCCGAGCAGCTCCTCCGCCTGTGGCCGCTGCTCGGGATCCAATAGCCGGACGTGCAGCGCGCCCGTGCCCACCGACGCCTTGAGCTGTCCGGGTGTCCCCTCGGCGATCACCTTGCCGTGGTCGATCACGGCGATGCCGTCGGCGAGTTGGTCGGCTTCTTCGAGGTACTGCGTGCACAGCAGGATCGTGGTGCCTTCGGCGACCAGCGCCCGGATGATGCCCCACACCTGATTGCGCGAGCGCGGGTCCAGACCGGTCGTCGGCTCGTCCAGGAACATCAGCCGGGGCGTGACCACGATGCTGGCCGCGATGTCGAGCCGTCGCCGCATGCCGCCGGAATAGTTCTTGACCATCTTCCCGGCCGCCTCGGCCAGGCCGAAGGCCTCGAGCAGCTCGGCCGCCCGAGCCTTGGCTGCGCCTCGCCGCAGGCCGAGCAGCCGACCCAGCAGGATCAGGTTCTCCCGCCCGGTGAGGTCTTCGTCGACGGACGCGAGCTGGCCGGTGAGGCTGACCGCGCTGCGTACCGCGTCCTGCTCCCGCACGATGTCATGTCCCAGGACTCGGGCGCTTCCCCCGTCCGGGCGGATCAAGGTCGCCAGCATGCGGATCGTCGTGGTCTTGCCGGCGCCGTTCGGACCGAGTACGCCGTACACCGAGCCGGTGCGCACAGCGAGGTCGACGCCGTCTACGGCCCGGGTATCGCCGAAGATCTTGACCAGGCCGGTGGCCTCGATCGCGAGGGGAGATTGAGACGTCATGCCGGCTCCTCGGATGCAGGTGTCGAAGTCATTCGCTGCGGGGCAGACCGAGTGGAACTCCAAAACTCATCGGCGGCCGGCAGGCTGGGTCACGCGACCGGGGGCCGGACGTTCCGCTCGAGGCTGAGCTTGCCGAGCGCCTCGGTGAGGTCCTGGTCGGCGTCGACCTGCCCGGCCTGCACGGTCAGCACCGTGGCGAACGACAGACCCGCCACCGCGGTCGCGTCGCCGCGCGGCACGACTATCACCGCGGCGTCGGCCGCCGCGGCCTCGACCCGGTTGACCAGCCGGACATCGAAGCCTGCCTTGCGCAGCTGCTCCACGGCGCCGGACACCCGCCGACCACCGCGCCCGCCGCCTGACCCGTCGACCACGAGGACCGGAGCCGACCGCTGGATGGACACGTGCAGAGCCAGCCGTAGCGCCGTCCGCCCGTCGGGGCTGCCGTCCGCGGTCACCACGACCGGGCGGGCCGACCGGTCGTCCGGGGCCCCCAGCCGGACGGTCACCAGGGTGCGGCTCAGCGTCGCCGGCATCGGGCCGGACCACCCCTCGGGGACCAGAACGACGTCGGCGTCGACGACGTCGGCCTGCGAGGCCAGGTCCTCCCAGGGCGCCGAGCTGAACCGGGACATCACCGTGCAGGCCACCCCGCGGGCGGTCGCTACCGGGACCAGCTGTTTGAGTTCGTCCACCGCACCGGCCATCGCGGCCAGGTCGGGCAGTAGCCCCGATCCCAGCTCCAGCCGGGTGCGTGGGGCGGCGACCAGCCGGTCGACGACCAGGCCGGCCGGGGTCTCCGAGCCGGTCAGGTCGCAGCCGACCTCGATCAACCGGGCCGCGACCGCCGGATCCTCCTCCACGACGGTGAGCACCTGATAGGAGTCCGGGATGCCCAGCGCCGCCCGCTCGGCGGCCTCGATGTCCCGTTTCAGGACCCGGTCCGGGTAGACCAGGCGCAGGAGAGGTTCGGTCATCGCAGTGGTCACCAGGGCCATCACCACGAGCATCGTGAACAGCTCGCCGTCCAGGACGCCGAGGTCGCGGCCGATCTGCAGGATGACCAGCTCGGTCAGACCTCGGGTGTTCATCAGCACACCGATCACCGAGGCTTGCCGGGTCGGCACGCCCAGCGCCCGGGCCCCGGCGAAGGCGCCGACGAACTTGCCGCCGATCGCCACGAGCAGCACCAGCCCGAGCTGCCAGATCCCACCGAACCCGAGCCCGCCGACGTTCGTCCCGAGCCCGGCGATGACGAAGAACACCGGCAGCAGGAGCAGCACGCTGACCTGCTCCAGCCGCTCCAGGATGTCCCGGGTCAGGGCGGCGGCGCCCTCGCGCGGCATGATCGCGCCGAAGATGAAGGCCCCGAAGATCGAGTGGATACCGATCTTGTCCGTGGCGTACGACGACAGCAGGACGCCGATCAGCACCACCGCGAGCACGTCGGGCGTGAGCCGCCCGGCCGACTCGTGCCACTTCACGAGCCGGCGCAACAGCGGCTTCACGCCGAGGAACATCGCCGCCGCGAAGACCGCGGTCAGCCCGACGATCTGGACCACCTCGAAAGGCGACCCGCCCTTGGCCACCGCCACCACGAAGGCCAGCAGGGTCCAGGCCAGGATGTCGTCGAAGGCCGCGCAGGCCAGCGCCAGCACGCCGGCCGGGGTGCGGTGCATCCCCCGGTCGCCGAGGATCCGCGCGAGCACCGGGAATGCGGTGATCGACATCGCCACGCCGACGAACAGGCCCAGCGCGAGCAGCGAGACCGGTTGACCGTCGACCTCGTCGTGCAGCGGATGCAGGATCAGCGTCAACCCGAACCCCAGCGCGAATGGCAGCACGACCGAACTGAGCGAGATCGCCCCGGCCACCCGCTCCCGGCCACGGATCAGCGCGACATCGAGTTCCAGGCCGACGATGAACATGAACAGGATCAGCCCGAGCTGGGCGAGGATGTAGAGGTACGGCCGTACGTCGGGCGGGAAGAGCGTCTCGTCCAGCTCACCAGGCAACGCCCCGAGCAGGCTTGGACCTAGCGCGATCCCGGCCACGATCTCCCCGACGACCGCCGGCTGCCGGATGGCGCGGGCGGCCCGCCCGAACAACCGCGCGGCGATCATGATGACGGCGATGTCCAGCAGGACGAACGCTGCGATCTCGGCCGGGCTGAGTTCTTCCATCACCTCTCCGGCTGCCGCGTGGTCCTTGGGTGACCGCTCGGACGCGCGGATACTACGCTGAGCCGGCCCGCGCGCGGGCCTGCGAAGGGAGACCGGGATGGTGCTCGAAGGCCGGCCGCAGAACGCGCCGCAGCTGCTCGCCGATTTCCAGGTGGTGCGAGTGCTCGGTGAGGGCAACCATGGCCGGTTCTACCTGGCCCGCCCGCCGGCCCGGCTCGGCATCGCCGACGAGTTTGTCGCCGTGAAGGTGTTCGCCGGGCACTGCAGCGAGGACGCCTACCGCCGCGGCGTACGCGAGCTGCGGGCCTTCGCCGCGGTCGCCTCGCCGTACCTCGTCACGGTGTACGACGCCGTGCTGCAGGACAACTTCCTCTACGCCATGGAGTACCTGCCGCTGGGCTCCCTGGCTGCGCCGGCCCGGCCGCTGGACCGGCCCGAGGTGCTGCGCGCGGTCGAGCACGCCGCGCGCGCCGTCCATGCGCTGCACGAGGCGGGCATGGTGCACGGGGACATCAAACCCGGCAACGTGATGCTGCACGCCGACGGCGCCAAGCTGTCCGACCTCGGGCTGGCCCGCGTCTTCACCACCGGCGCGGCGCTGACCGGGATGGCCCCGGAGTCCTCGGTGGAGTACGTCGACCCGGCGCTCCTGCGCGGGGACTCCCCTTCGCGCTCCAGCGATATCTGGGGCCTCGGCGCGACGCTGCACCGCGCGCTGTCCGGGGTCGGCCTGTACGGCGAGATGCCGGAGCGCCAGCCGCTGCTGGCGATCCGCCGCGTGCAGTCCACGCCCCCGGTGATCGACGCCTCCCTCAACGCCGAGGAAGCCGCGACCGTGCAGAGCTGCCTCGCACCCGACCTCGACCGGCTCCCCACCGCGCTGGCGCTGGCCGAGCAGCTCGCCGAGCTGCGCGAGCACCACCCGGCACCCACGTCGTGATCGTGAGGCCCGCCGCCGCGACCTGCTCGCATCCGGGCTCAGCCCCCGCCGGCTGCACACGGCGCTACGACACGAGCGCTGGCAGCAAGCCCTGCCCGGCGTCGTCGTACGCCATGGGGTCCGCTGTCGCAGCGCCAGTACTGGCGTGCGGCGCTGGCCTACGCCGGAGCGGACAGCGTGCTCAGCCACAATGCGCGGGATTCCTGCATGGGATGCGCATCGAGGAGCGCCGGGTCCACGTGACCGTGCCGCACGGGCAGCACCGCGGGCGCAGACCATGCGGGCGAGCGCGGACATCGCAGCGCTGCTGTCCCACGCCGTACAGGAGCGATTGGTCACGCTGGATCAGCTGATAGCCGAGCTGCGCGCCGCGCCGAGTCGTGGCCGACGCCGCCCCGCAGAGGTGTTGGTGTCGGCGGAGGCCGGATCGCGCTCCGCGGGCGAGGTTCGCTGTCGCCGCCTGATCCTGCGGACCGGACTGCCTGAGCCGGAGTAGAACGTCGCCGTCGTGACGCCGAGCGGCCGGTTCGTGGTCGACGCGCTCTGGCGCTCGGCCGGTCTCGTCGTCGAGATCGACGGTGCCCTGGCACCGGGACCCGCCTCGTGGCAGCG
>JACCSC010000008.1 GCA_013813215.1 Geodermatophilaceae bacterium
GGCGGCCTCGGTGCAGCTGCGAGGGATGGTCAGCGTCTCGGAGCCGCCGCGGACCAGCGCCGCGAGCAGGAGCAGCGTCGCGACCGCGGCCAGCAGCAGCCACCCCGAGCGGCGGCGATGCCCGCCAACTTCGGCTCGCCCGGCCAAGGCGCGCTGGTCATTGATGTCGCGGGCGATGTGCTCGCGGTAGCGGCGGTTGGCTTCGGTGAGTTCCCGGTCCTCACGGCCGCGGCCGGTGAACAGGAAGCTCATGCCGCCGATGCTCCCACGGTCCGGAGCCTGGATCAGCCCGATGCGGTCAGCAGGGCCCCCAGCCAGGTCATGGCCGTCGTCACGTCCGCCCTGGCCAACCCCGTCGCGCGGGCTACCCAGTCCACCGCCAGTTCGAGAACGGCCAACTCGGTCATGGACCTCAGTCCGTTGCCGCCGAGGCCGGGGCGGGCGCCTGCATCGAGCGCTGCAGGATCTGCGCGACGTCGAGCACCTCGACGTCCTCCCGCGCGCTGCCGTCCTGCTGTTTGGCGGTCACCGCGTCGGACAGCATGGTGATGCAGAACGGGCACGCGGTGGACACGATGTCCGGGTCGAGGGCGAGCGCCTCGTCGATGCGCTCCACGTTGATCCGCTTGCCGATCTTCTCCTCCATCCACATCCGCGCGCCGCCGGCGCCGCAGCAGAAGCCGCGTTCCTTGCAGCGGTGCATCTCCTGGGTGCGGATGCCCTGCACGGCGGCCAGCACCTCGCGCGGCGGCGTGTACACCTTGTTGTGCCGGCCGAGGTAGCAGGGGTCGTGGTAGGTGACCAGGCTGTCGATCGGCTGGACGGGGACGAGCTTGCCCTCCTCGACCAGCCGGCCGAGCAGCTGAGTGTGGTGCACGACGTCGTACTCCCCGCCGAGTTGCGGGTACTCCCGGCCCAGCGAGTTGAAGCAGTGCGGGCAGGTGGCGACGATCTTGCGCTTGCCGGGCTCGCGGGAGCCGAAGGCGGCGTTCAGCGTCTCGACGTTCTGCGCGCCGAGCATCTGGAAGACGAACTCGTTTCCCATCCGCCGGGCCGGGTCACCGGAGCAGGTCTCGCCGGCGCCGAGGACGGCGAACTCGACGCCCGCGGTGTGCAACAGCTCGGCGACCGCCTTGGTCACCTTCTTGGCCCGGTCGTCCAGCGCGCCCGCGCAGCCGACCCAGAACAGCCACTCGACGTCGTCGGGGATCTCGCCCTCGACCTTGCGGACGTCGAAGGAGAGGCCCTTCATCCAGTCCTCGCGGGACTTGGCGCTCATCCCCCACGGGTTGCCCTTGTTCTCCAGGTTGCGCAGCATCACGCCGGCCTCGGAGGGGAACGCCGACTCGATCAGCACCTGGTAGCGGCGCATGTCCAGGATGTGGTCGACGTGCTCGATGTCGACGGGGCACTGCTCGACGCAGGCGCCGCACGTCGTACAGGACCAGAGCACGTCGGGGTCGATGACGCCGCCCTGCTCCGCCGTACCGACCAACGGACGGTGGGCCTGCCGGTCGTCGGACCCGATCACGCGGGGATAGCCCGACTCGGGGACGGAGTGGGCGCGGTCGTCGAGTTCGGCCATGAAGTCGGGTACGTCGTCGCTGGGGGTGCGCTCGCCGAGGAGGTACGGCGCCTTGGCGAACAGGTGGTCGCGCAGGTCCATGATCACGAGCTTGGGGCTCAGTGGCTTGCCGGTGTTCCACGCCGGGCACTGGTCCTGGCAGCGCCCGCACTCGGTGCAGGTGGCGAAGTCGAGCATGCCCTTCCAGGTGAAGTCCTCGATCTTGGAGCGACCGAATACGTCGTCCTCACCGGGATCCTCGAAGTTGATCGGCTCGCCCTTGGACTCCATCGGCAGCAGCGGACCGAGGGCGTCGGGCAGCCGCTTCGTGGTCACGTTGATCGGGGCGAGGGCGATGTGCAGGTGCTTGGAGTAGGTGATGACCACCAAAAAGGCGAGGATCACCGCGACGTTCAGCAACAGGAACACGGTCTCGGTGACCTCGTTCGCCGACTCGCCGAGGGGCTCGAGCGGGATGCTGATCGCCTTGGACGCGAACGCGGCCCAGCCGTCGCCGAAGGGGAAGACGCCGGTGTTGATCTGGGCCGCCCGGTAGACCAGCAGGGTCACGACGACGGCGGTGATCATGCCGAGGATGACCCAGGCCGGGCCGGTGTGCGAGCCGTAGAAGCGCGACTTGCGCTCCAGCCGGGACGGCGCCTGCCGGACCCGCATCACGGCGAACGCCGCGAGCCCGACCAGCACGGCGACGGCGAAGAAGTCCTCCAGGAATCCGATGACCGCCCACCTCCCGATGAGCGGGATGTGGAAGTCCGGGTCGAACAGCGCACCCCAGGCCTCGATGATCGTCAGGCCGAGGATGAGGAAGCCCCAGAACGTCAGGAAGTGGGCGATCCCCGGGACCGACCGCTGCAACAGCTTGCGCTGCCCGAACACCTCCACGAGGTGCGCCCGCAGCCGCCGGCCGAAGTCGTCGGTGCGACCCTTGGTGGGCTGACCGGACCGGATCAGCTTGGTCAGCCACCAGATCCGCCGCCCGGCCACCGCGAAGGCCACCAACGTCAGTCCCAGCCCGATGATCAGGCGCAAGGCCACCGGCTCTCCTCTCGCGCGTGACGCCCTGGCCGGAGTGACACCTGCTTCACGCTGACATGGACGCTACCGTCAGCTCCGACCCTGCGCCTTGAGCATCGTGCAGTGCTCGCCGATACCGAGCCCGTCCCGAAGGCAGGGCCCCACGAGTGGGTCGGCCTTGCGATGCTGGCCCTCCCGGCGCTGCTCGTGGCCCTGGACCTCACGGTCCACCACCTGGCGGTTCCGAGCGTGTCCTCACCTCCTGGCGGCTGCGGCTGATTAGCGCTTGCCGTCGCCGTTCGGCCTGCGGCAGGGTGAGGTCGTGGGCCGAGCGCGCAACACGCTGATCTACCAGCTCAAGGTCGGTTTGCTCGGCGTCAAGCCACCGGTATGGCGCCGACTGGAGGTGGTCGGCGGACTCACCCTGGCCCAACTGCACGAGATCTTCCAGGCTGCCATGGGATGGACCGACTCCCACCTGCACTCCTTTGAGGTCGGCGCTGATTCGTACGGCACACCCGACCCGGACTGGGGCAGCGATCTGCAGGACGAGCGTCGCGTGCGCCTGTGTCAGTTGGGGCTGAGTGCGGGGAGTCGCTTGCGCTATACGTACGACTTCGGCGACGACTGGCAGCACGACGTTCTGGTCGAGCAGATCGTCGCGCCGGAGCCCGGTGTGGCCTACCCCAGGTGCCTCGGCGGTCGACGAGCGTGCCCGCCAGAGGACTGTGGCGGACCGTGGGGTTACGCCGAGCTGCTCGCGGTACTGGCAGATCCCAATCACGAAGACCACGAGGAGCGGTTGGAGTGGATGGGCGGTGACTTCGATCCTGCCGACTTCGACCGCGAGGAGGTCGATCTGCTGCTCAGAAGCCTGACATACTGATGTCAGCACCCTATGGTGTGACATGTGCGAACGACCGTGCGGTTGGACGAAGGCCTGCTTCGGGCCGTCAAGCAGTACGCGGCCGGCGCCGACCGGACCGTGACCTCCGTGCTGGAGGAGGCCTTGCGTCGGCTGCTCGCCGACGTCGATCGACAGCCGTCGCGTCCCCGGTCGGCGCTGCCGGTGTCTACCGCGGGCGGCGGGCTGCTCCCGGGGGTCGACCTCGACGACAGTGCCGCGCTGGCCGAGCTGATGGACGAGCCGGCCGGTCGCTAGTGGTGCTTCCCGACGTCAACATCCTGGTCTACGCCTTCCGGCCCGACGCCACCGACCATGAGCGCTACCGGGACTGGCTGCAGGATGTCGTCGATGGGCCTGCGGCGTTCGGCTGCAGCGACTTCGTGCTGAGCGGCTTCCTGCGCATCGTGACGCACCCGCGAGTGTTCGCCAGTCCCGACTCGCTGGAGGCCGCCTCCGCCTTCGTGTCCGCCGTGCGCGATCAGCCCCACTGCGTGCCGGTCAGCCCGGGACCGCGACACTGGGACCTGTTCCTTCAACTCGGGCGAGCGGTTGGCGCGCAGGGGAACCTCGTGCCTAGTGCCTACCTCGCGGCACTGGCCATCGAGTCCGGCTGTGAGTGGATCACGACGGACCGGGACTTCGCGCGCTTCCCCGGCCTGCGTTGGCGGTATCCGCTGTCCTGACCCCTCGGGAACATGGCCACCACACCTGCCGTTATCCTGGCAGCAAGCTTGAGTCACTATCACTCATAGTTCTGGCCATACTCCCGAGCACCCAAGGCAGGTAACCCATGGCACGAGCGGTCGGCATCGACCTCGGCACCACCAACTCCGTCGTCGCCGTCCTCGAGGGCGGCGAGCCTACGGTCATCGCGAACAGCGAGGGCTCCCGGACCACCCCCTCCGTCGTGGCCTTCGCCAAGAACGGCGAGGTCCTCGTCGGCCAGTCGGCGAAGAACCAGGCTGTTACGAACGTGGATCGCACGATCCGTTCGGTCAAGCGACAGATGGGCACCGACTGGTCGGTCGACATCGACGGCAAGAAGTACACCCCGCAGGAGATCAGCGCCCGCGTCCTGCAGAAGCTCAAGCGCGACGCCGAGACCTACCTGGGCGACACCGTCGTCGACGCGGTGATCACCGTCCCGGCGTACTTCTCCGACGCCGAGCGGCAGGCCACCAAGGAGGCCGGCGAGGTCGCGGGACTCAACGTCCTGCGGATCGTCAACGAGCCCACCGCCGCCGCGCTGGCCTACGGGCTGGACAAGGGCCAGAAGGAGCAGACCATCCTGGTCTTCGACCTCGGCGGTGGCACGTTCGACGTGTCGCTGCTGGAGATCGGTGACGGCGTGGTCGAGGTCAAGGCCACCCACGGCGACACCCACCTCGGTGGGGACGACTGGGACCAGCGCCTCGTCGACCACATGGTCAAGAAGTTCAACGCCGACAACGGCATCGACCTGTCCAAGGACAAGCTGGCCATGCAGCGGCTGCGCGAGGCGGCCGAGAAGGCGAAGATCGAGCTGTCCGGCTCGCAGTCCACGGGCATCAACCTGCCCTACATCACCGCCGGCGCCGAGGGCCCGCTGCACCTGGACATCACCGTGTCCCGCGCGGAGTTCCAGCGGATGACCCAGGACCTGCTGGAGCGGTGCAAGTCGCCGTTCAACCAGGCCGTCCGCGACGCCGGCATCGGCGTGGACAAGATCGACCACGTGGTGCTCGTCGGTGGCTCCACCCGGATGCCGGCGGTGAGCGACCTGGTCCGCGAGCTGACCGGCGGCAAGGAGCCCAACAAGGGCGTCAACCCGGACGAGGTGGTCGCCGTCGGCGCCGCCCTGCAGGCCGGTGTGCTCAAGGGTGAGGTCAAGGACGTCCTGCTGCTCGACGTGACGCCGCTGAGCCTGGGCATCGAGACCAAGGGCGGCATCATGACCCGCCTGATCGAGCGCAACACGACGATCCCGACCAAGCGCTCGGAGATCTTCACCACGGCCGACGACAACCAGCCGAGCGTGCAGATCCAGGTCTTCCAGGGCGAGCGCGAGATGGCGGCGTACAACAAGAAGCTCGGCATGTTCGAGCTGACCGGCCTGCCGCCGGCGCCGCGGGGTGTCCCGCAGATCGAGGTCGCCTTCGACATCGACGCCAACGGCATCGTGCACGTCAACGCCAAGGACCTGGGCACCGGCCGCGAGCAGTCGATGACGATCACCGGCGGCTCCGCGCTGCCCAAGGACGACATCGAGCGGATGATGCGCGACGCCGAGTCCCACGCCGAGGAGGACAAGCAGCGTCGCGAGGAGGCGGAGACCCGCAACGTCGGCGAGTCGCTGATGTACCAGACCGAGAAGTTCCTGGCTGAGAACGGCGACAAGATCCCCGACGATCGCAAGGGCGAGTTGACCGACGCGCTGTCGGAGCTGCGTGGGGCGCTGGGCGGCAGTGACACCGGCGCCATCAAGTCCGCGCAGGAGAAGGTGGCCAAGCTTTCGCAGGACATCGGCGGGGCGATGTACGCGCAGCAGGCCGAAGCGGCGGGGGCTCCCGGACCGGACGCCCCGGGCTCCGACGGCGGCGCCACGACGACGGCGGACGACGACGTGGTGGACGCCGAGATCGTCGACGAGGAGCCGGGTCGGGAGCAGCGTTGAGTACGCCGCGCCCCGGGGCCGACCCGGACGAGGACGAGCAGGCGCCACGGGTGGTGATCCGGGATCGCCGCCGGATCGACCCGATCACCGGGCAGCCGCGGCAGGTGCCGCCCGACCCGGGCGGCGCCTCGCCGGCCGGGGATGACCCAGCCGGCCCGGCCGCGGCGACACCGCCGGCCGACGAGCTGGCCGAGCGGACGGCGGACCTGCAGCGGCTGTCGGCGGAGTACGCCAACTACCGGCGGCGCATCGATCGGGACCGGGTCGCGGTCGTCGAGCTGGCGCAGGACCGGGTGCTCGCCGCCCTCCTGCCGGTGCTCGACGACATCGACCGGGCCCGCGAGCACGGCGACCTGACCGGCGCCTTCAAGGCGGTGGCCGATCAGCTGTCCGCCGTACTGGAGAAGAACGGTCTGGAGCCCTACGGCGAGGTCGGTGACCCCTTCGACCCGACGCAGCACGAGGCGGTCATGCATTCGACCAGCGCCGAGGTCGACGGGCCGACCTGCGTCAGCGTCGTGCGCCGTGGCTACCGCCGCGGCGACCGGGTGCTGCGCCCGGCCATGGTCGCGGTCGCCGACCCCGAGGAGCCGGCCGCCGAGACGGTCGCCGAGACCGAGGGATAGGGGAGGAGGCGCCCGGTGTCGACCAGGGACTTCATCGAGAAGGACTACTACGCCGCGCTGGGCGTCGCCAAGGACGCCCCGGCCGGCGAGATCAAGAAGGCCTACCGCCAGCTCGCCCGCGAGCTGCACCCGGACAAGAACCCGGGCGACAGTAAGGCCGAGGCCCGGTTCAAGGAGGTCTCCGAGGCCTACGACGTGCTGGCCGACGACAAACGTCGCAAGGAGTACGACGAGGCGCGGGCGCTGTTCGGATCGGGCTACCGGCCCGGCGGCTTCCAGCCGGGACAGGGGACCGGGGCGCCGTTCGACATCAACGACCTCTTCGCCCAGCAGGGCGGCAGTGCTGGCGGCGCGGGCGGGCTTGGTGACCTGTTCGGTGGCCTGTTCGGCGCCGGCGGGCAGGGGACCCGCGGCACCACGCAGCCGCGCCGCGGCCAGGACGTGGAGGCCGAGGCGCGGCTGGCCTTCGAGGACGCGGTGCGTGGCGCGACCATGCCGCTACGGATCACCAGCCCCGGTGCCTGTGCGACGTGCCGCGGGTCCGGCGCCCGCCCCGGGACCGCTCCGCAGACCTGCCCCACGTGTGCGGGCGTCGGCCTGGTGACGCGCAACCAGGGGGCGTTCGCGTTCAGCGAGCCGTGCCGGGACTGCCGGGGCACTGGTCAGATCGTCTCCGACCCGTGCCCGGACTGTCGCGGCACCGGCGTCACCAACCAGACCCGCACGATCACGGTGAGGATCCCGCCGGGCGTCAAGGACGGGCAGCGGATCCGACTCGCCGGCAAGGGCACCCCGGGCGCGCGCGGCGGGCCGGCCGGCGACCTGTACGTCATCGTGCGCGTCGCCGGTCACAACCTGTTCGGGCGCTCGGGGGACAACCTGACACTGACCGTGCCGATCGCCTATCCCGAGGCCGCGCTCGGTACCTCGCTCACGGTTCCGACCCTGGACACGCCGGTCACCCTGAAGGTGCCGGCCGGCACGGCCAGCGGCCGTACCTTCCGGGTGAAGGGGCGGGGCGTAGCCGGCAAGCGCAGCACCGGGGACCTGCTCGTGACGGTGGAGGTGGCGGTGCCGCACAACCTGAACGCAGCGGCGAGGCAGGCGCTCGAGGCGTACGCCGCCGCGCAGGCCGAGGACCCACGGCCCCAGATCACCGCCGCCGTAGGCGCGGCGAATGCCTCCGCCGGAGCCGGCGGTGCCTGACCGGCCGATCGGGGCCGTCCCCGAGGACGCCCCGGTCTTCGTCATCTCGATCGCCGCCCAACTGGCCGGTATGCATCCACAGACCTTGCGGCAGTACGACCGGGCCGGCCTGGTCACCCCGGGCCGCACCCCTGGCGGCGGTCGCCGGTACAGCCCACGCGACGTCGCCCTGCTGCGCGAGGTCCAGCGACTGTCCCAGGAGGAGGGGGTCAACCTCGCTGGGATCAAGCGGATCATCGAACTGGAGTCCCAGGTCGACTCGTTGCAGATGCGGATCACCGAACTGCTCACCGAGCTCAGTCAGACCCACGCGGCGGTGGCCGCGGCGGCCAGCGCCGTGCATGCCTCCTACCGTCGTGATCTGGTGCCGATGTCCCAGCAGACGCTCGCGGTGTGGCGTCCGCAACGCCGCCGCTAAGCCCCGAGCGCGCGCCTGAACTCGACGGATCTCCGTGATCGGGTCGACGGGCCCGGCGTCCCGACGCATGATTGTTGACGTGCGAACCACGGCGGGCCGACGGTGGCGTCGGCTGCGTG
>JACCSC010000014.1 GCA_013813215.1 Geodermatophilaceae bacterium
CAGGAAGCCCTGGAACGCAAGGCGGAGGTTGAGTCTCAGCTCTATCGCGGCACCTACATCGCACGCGAGGACCGGGAGATGCCGTTCAGGCTGTGCTACGAGCGTTGGTGGGCCAGTCGGCAGATCACCGAGACTCGGCGGCACACCGATGCGCCGCATGGTAGCAGCTGTGCTACTCAGCCCCGAGCCGCCGCAACGTGAGATCCAGTACGTCCTCGCGGCTGCGCACCCCATGATCGGCGGCGATGAAGTGGTTGCCGATGAGCAACGAGAAGGACAGCATGCAGCGGGCCTCGACGTCTTCCGGATCCGGACAGAAGGCGCCGTACAGGGATCGCAGGTAAGCCATCCGCCGGTTGTCGACGCGCCGGAGACGGTCTGCGACGTGCTGCTCGCGCCGGGACCAGTCCCGTACGGCGAGGTCGGTGGTGATGCCGGTGCTCACCCCATCGCCGGAGAGGGCGAGCGCGAAAAGCCGCCGCAGCTTGGTCCTGGGGTCGCCGCCCTCGCCCTCGACTCGCTCGATCAGCGCATCGGTCGTTGCCCGCTCCCACCTGTCCAGCATCTCATCGAGCAGTGCGCCCCGGTCGTCGAAGTGCCAGTAGAAGCCGCCCCGGGTGACACCGAGCGCTTGGGCCAGCGACTCGATCCGTACGGCGTCCGGGCCCCCAGCGGCCAGCGCGCGCAGGCCCTCGTCGATCCACTTGCCGCGCGGCGTGCGAGTCGGGGGAGCCATCGGCTATCTCTAGCGTGTCCCACGCAACATTGCCACCGCCGCATACGGCCCTCTAACCTCCATCCATACACCACTGTATGGATGGAGGCCCCGATGAGGCTCCCGACTACCGCGCACACCTCACGGCCATGGCGGATCCACGAGCTGACCCGCGACTTCCGGGTGGAGGACGTGTGGGCACTGCCGACGCCCGGCGGTCCTGACGACTTCGCTCGTCTGGTGCAGCAGATGACCTCGGGCGATCGGTCGCAGGGCTCCTCCCGCGCCACCCGCGTGCTCTTCGACGTCCGGTGGAAGCTCGGGGAGCTGCTCGGTTGGGATGGCCCGGACACCGGTTTGGGTTCCAGGGTGGCGACCCTGCGCGACCGGCTACCCGCGGACATGCGCGAGGCTCCCTCGGGTCCGGACTTCGACTCGCTCCCCTTCACCCCGCTCTACCTGCTTGACGACGAGTTCGCCGCCGAGATAGCCAACAAGACCATGCATGGGGTGCTGCACCTCGGCTGGGTCCCAGACGGGACGGGCGGTTATCACGGCCAGATGGCTGTCCTGGTGAAGCCGAACGGACTCCTCGGGACCGGCTATATGGCTGCGATCGCGCCGTTTCGGCACCTGATCGTGTACCCGCTGATGCTCCGCCACATTGGCCGGAACTGGCGGGCGGCCTCGCGCTCGTACTCCCAGCCAAGGGCCACGACGTGAGCCTTCCCCCCGGCCAACGCCGCGTCGAAGGGTTCCCCCGCTTCGGTGCGGGCACCGGCCGACCTGCACCCGCTGTCCCCCTCGATCCGGCGATCAAGATCCGCGGTGCGGTGGCCGCGTCCTTCGCCGTGCCGCTGGCCGCGCTGGCGACCCTTCCCCGCCGCGAGATCACTGCCGACTTCCATTGCGTGGCGGGATGGTCGGCCACCAACCTGCAGTGGGAGGGGGTCGCATTCGAGACCTTCTACCGGAGGTTCATCGAGCCGGCGCTCGACCCAGGCACGGCGGTCACCCATCTCGTCTTCGGCGGCCTCGACGGCCACCGGTCGGTCGGGTGCCTGGGCGACGCCCTGGCCGAGGACGTGCTCATCGCCGAGAATCTCGATGGCCATCCGCTCGGCGGCGACCATGGCGCCCCGGCCAGACTGGTCAGCCCGCGGCAGTACGGGTTCATCAGCACCAAACACCTGAGCCGCATCGACGTGCACACCGCCGAGCCGACTGACGTCTACCGATCCCCGGCCATGCGTGTACTTGCACCGCATTCTCGGGCGAGGGTCTGGCAGGAGGAACGTCATCGCTACCTCCCGGCCTGGTCTCTGCGGCACGTCTACCGGCTCCTGATCCCGCCCATCAGGTTGCTCAACGCTCGCGGCAGCCGGCCACGTCGTCTCGGCTGACGAAGTCGCTCGAGACTCCGAATCGGCGACTTCCGGGTCAGCTACACGATCAAGAACATCGGCCCCACCGCGGTGCGGATCATCCTTGCGCCCGAGAGGTGCCGAACATGGTGTCAAGGGTGACCGGCTGCAGGTCGCGTTCGATGATGAGGTCGCGAACACCGTCGAGCAAGCCGAGCACCGTCGGGGAGTTGGCATGGCCGAGCACGATCGCGCCGGGCTGCACATGCGTGCGCGCCAGGTCCATCAGCACGGCCGGGTCGATCGCACCGGAGTCGCCGAGGGTCCCATTCCACATCGTGATGCGCGTGTAGCCCAGGTCGGCCGCGATCCGGTCTGTCCGGTCGTCGCGGGCGCCGTACGGCGGGCGCAGGTACGGACGCGCGGTGACGCCGAATACCCGCTGGATCCACTGCTCATTGGCCTCGATGTCAGCTCGGATCGTGGCGTTGTCGGACTCGAGTAGGTTCAGGTGGCTCATCGTGTGGTTGCCGATCTGCACCTGCCCCGTTTCGATCAAGGACCGCAGTCGTTCGGCCCGCGGATCCCATGTGTCGGCGTAGATCCCGTTGGGCAGGAACGTGACTGGAATTCCAGACTGCTCGGCGAATCGCAAGTAGCCCTCGACACAGTCGTCGCTGTAGCCGTCGTCGATGGTCAGCGCGATCTGCCGGCTGCCCTCTGCCGCGGCATAGAGCACCGTCGCCGGGCCCGGTCGCGGAGGCGAGATGGGTGGCAGAGTTGGGCGGGGCGTCGGTGCGGCCTCGACGCCCCCGCAGCCGGTGACCGCGACGAGGGCACCGAGCCCCAGGCTGCTCAGGAACGCCCGCCGGTGCACAAGATCACGCTAGCGAGGGAACTTGCCTTCCCTCACCCGCCACGCCGGGTCAGCTTGACGTGGACCCCGCGAGGAGGGGCGGCACCCACGTGGTCACTAACGACAGGAAATCCACCTTCCGCCTTGTCGTATCTGACCACTTCACTTCGCGCCGAGAGCTGCCTTGCAGCGATCAGGTGGGTCGTTACGGTCGGGTCGTCGACGACGCTGTCAGTGACGCGAC
>JACCSC010000017.1 GCA_013813215.1 Geodermatophilaceae bacterium
TCGCCGAGGGATTGGGCGCCGTCGGCAAGATCGCCGAGGACCATGCCGAGCAGGTCGCGTCGGCCGTGCCGGCGGATGCGCTGCAGCTCGGCGGCCAGCAGGGCCGTCGTGGTGAGCCGCTGCTGGAGGCGCTGACCACTAGCAAGGCCGCCTGCCGATCGGTGCGCGCCCAGAGGGCGGCATGAACCGCGGCGGCGCCGGCCCGGACCCGCGGGATGCCGGCCCGGACGACGTCGCCAGGCCGCCGCCAGCGGCTCACCCCGAAGGTCCACCTGTGGCGCCGACCGCGGTCGTGAGCCGTGGCGACAGGACACGGCGATCGGCCCGTTGACACCGGTCAGTCGCGCCGCCTGCAGGGCGGACAGCCCGTCGAACGCGGCGTCGGCGCCCGTCGGTGGCGGGTCAGCCCGAGCACGCGCAGCTGGTGGCGTGACAGCACGCCGTCCTGGCCCCTGGTATGCCGCGCCGCGACCGCACAACGGTCACGACGGCTGGACACCTGGTCAGCGTGCCGTTGCACGAGTCTCCGCGACGTCCCGCGGCGCCGCCTGGGGATGGCGCGGCAGCCTGTGGACACGCAAGGGCGCGTGATACGTGTCAATACTGACGCGCATCAACCGCCGCTACGGTGGCCGGCATGCGGATCGGCGCCATTCTCCCGGCCGGCGACCGACCTGACCGGCCGGCCAACTGGGCCACGGTCCGCGACTTCGCGCTGAGCGCGGACCAGGGCGGCCTGGACTCGGTCTGGGTGTTCGACCACCTCCTCCACGAATCGGCCAGTGGCCGCACCGGCCAGCTCGAGGGCTGGACGACGCTGTCCGCCGTCGCCGCGGTGACCGAGCGCGTCCAGGTCGGCACGCTGGTGATGTGCAGCCCCTTCCGGAACCCGGTGCTGCTGGCCAAGATGGCCGCCACCGCCGACGAGGTCAGTGGCGGCCGCCTGATCCTCGGCCTGGGGGCGGGCTGGCACGCTCCGGAGTTCGCCGCCATGGGCCTGTCGATGGAGCAGCGCGTCGACCGCTTCGCCGAGGCGCTGCCGATCGTCACCGGCCTGCTGCGCGGTGAGCGGATCACGTTCGCCGGTAAGCACCACGACGTGCGAGCCGCCGAGCTGCTGCCCACGCCGACCCGGTGCATTCCGGTCCTGGTGGCGGCGTTGCGTCCGCGGATGCTCCGACTCACCGCGCGGTACGCCGACGCATGGAACATCGCGTGGTACGGCGCACCGGACGACCACCTCCGCCGAACCATGGCCGCCTTGCGTGAGGCGCTCGACGCCGAGGGGCGCGACCCGGCCACGCTGACCATCACCGTCGGCGTACACGTCCACGACCCGGACAGCGGTGAGGCACCCGACCCGGCGGACACCGTGCTCGGTGGTTCCCTCGACGAGCTGGCCAGGGCGCTGGAGGACTACGCGGCCCTAGGTGTGGATCACCTGATCGTGTTGCCACAGCCGCACACCGAACGCACCCTGGCGCGACTGATCGCGGCCCGGCAGCTGACCGAGTGAGCAGGCCGACATTCGTCGAACTGCGCGCCTCCCATCTTCCCCAGCGTGTCGGCACCGGCTCCAACCGCGAACTCGCCGACGCCATGATGGGCCCGTAGCCGGTCGCGCAGACCAGCAGCCCAGAGCGGGCCGCGGCGGCGGCCGAGACGGCCGGCCTCGTCGTTCTACGACGTCGCTGCGGGAGCGCGCAAGCCGGGATGAGGTAGCTGTGGACTGGGTGCGGCTGGAGTTGGACGTGGATGCCTTCGACGAGGCACGGTTCGCGCCGTACCTGCAGGCCTGCCAGGTGGCCGGCATCGAGTTCACCACGCTGGCCGAACTCGGCGACACGACCGAACACCGCCGGGAACTGTGGGCGCTGAACCGCACGTGCTCCGCGGACATCCCGGACCGGGGCGAGTTCTACACCCTCGAGCAGTACGTCGCCGAGCGCATCGAGACGCCCAGCTTCGACCCCAGCGGTGTCGCACTGGCCATCGACGGCGACGGCTGGGTCGGGATGGCCACCACCTCGCTGCACCCGACGCGCGGCTTCGCGTTCAGCGAGATGACCGGCGTCCTGCCCAGCCACCGCGGCCGCGGATTGTCCTTGGCCCTGAAGCTGCTCGCCGTCCGTTTCACCCGGTCCCGCGACCTGCACTGGCTGCGTACGTTCCACCATCCGAGGAACGTCAGCGCGATCGCGATGAACCGCCGGCTGGGCTTCGTGGACGAGGACCCGCACCGCTGGCCTTCGTAGCCTCGTCACAGAAGTCCAGGACCGTCCGGTACCAGGTGACTGCATTGCTCGGGTTGAGCACCCAGTGGTTCTCCCCGGTGAACTGCAGGAAACGGTGCGGCATGTCCTCGGGGACGCCCTCCCAGCGTGACCAGGTCCCACCACAGCCGCAGTTCCTCCGAGACAGGCACCCGGTAGTCGCGGTTGCCGTGCACGACGAGCATCGGCGTCCGGATGTGGTCGACGAAGCGGTCCGGTGAGTTCTCGGCGTACCACTCGGGGTGCTCCTCGGGCCGGCCGAAGATGCCGGCCTTCCACGCCGCCATGTCCGTCGTGGCGTGCTGCTGGTCGAGCGCCCACAGCCCGGCGTGGGTGACGATCGCGCGAAACCGCTCGGTGTGCCCGGTGATCCAGTTCGTCATGTAGCCGCCGAAGCTCGCGCCGAGCAGGCAGGTCCGCGTCGGGTCGAGCCCGTACGCCGGATCGTCGAGTACCCGGTCGGTCAGAGCCTCGACTTCGCGCCAGACGGCAGCGGCCCGGTGCGGCCAGGCCCGCGCGATGCAGTCCGCGCCGTACCCGGTGGACAGCGCCGGATCGGGCAGCAGGACGGCGTACCCGCGGGCGACGGCGACCCACGGACACCACCGCCAGGCCCAGCTGTTCCAGCTGCCGAACGGACCACCGTGCACCCAGGTCATCAGCGGCACCGGGCCCTCGACGGCCGCGGGCCGGCAGAGCCAGCCGGGCACCGTGACGTCACCGACCCGCTGGTCGACCCGCATCATGCGCCCCGGCAGCGGCCGGACGTCGCCGGGTGCCCGCAGGAAAATCGACTGCTGGTCGGTGGTGGCAGGGTCGAGGCGGACCGGCACCGGCGGGCGGTCGACCGCCGAGCGCAGGGCGAACAGCGATCCGCCGTCCGGTGCCGGCAGCAGGTGGGAGTAGGTCGCGTCGGCGGCGAGCCGTCGCAGGACGTGACCGGTGGCGGGATCCACCGCCAGTACGCCGCCGGCTCCGTGCAGGTCCCCGGCGACGAAGAGGACCGCCCCGTCGGCGGCCCAGACGTAGTCGGTGGGGTGCAGGTCGCCCAGCCGGGCCTCGACCGCCCGTCGGCGCCGTGGATCTGCACCACCTCGGTGTGCGGGGTCTCGAAGGTGCCGCGCGTTCGGCGTACGACGGCGTACGCCGAGCCGGTCTGGTCGAGCAGGGGCCCCGCGAAGTCGGTGTCGGGCTCGGACAGCAGCACGGTCCGCGCCCCCGAGGCCAGGTCGATAGCGACGACATCGGTCCGGGTCAGTCCGCGCGGTTCGCGGCTGGTCCAGGTGCACAGCGCGCGGCCGCCTCCGACCGTGACGTCAGTGCCCTGCAGCGCGTGCCCCGCGTCCGGCGCCAGGTCGCGCAGCGTCCCCTCGCCGCCGGCATCGAGCACGAACACCCGCGGGCCGGTCTCGCCCAACTCGTTGTCCCAGTACCTGACGGGCATCCCGTCAGGCAGGATGCCGCTGGCCTTGGACTCCTTGCGCTGCTTGCGGCGCGCCTTCTCATCGTCGGCCGGGTCGTCGCCCGCGTCGGCCAGCCGACTTCCGCTGATCACGACGACGGGCGCGGAGGGGTCGACCACCGGGTCGCTCAGCCCGCCGGACGTGCGTGCCAGCACCGACGCCTCACCCGTAGGCGGCAGCGACCAGAGCGCCCTGCCCTCGGCGTCGGAGTCCTGCGGATCCGGTCGCTCGGAGGTGAACAGCAGCGCACCGTCAGGCAGGAACGCCGCCCCCGTCTCGCCCTCGGATGAGAACGTCAGCCGGATCGGGTCGGCCGCACCGGCCGGGTCGATCTCCCACAGCGAACTCGTGTACGCCGAACGTTCTGCGTCCGGTGCCGCGACCGTGGCGACCAGGCGGGAGCCGTCCAGAGACAAGGCGAGTGCGGTGACTCTGGGCAGGCCGACGAAGGCCTCGAGGTCACCGAACGGGGAGGGGGGCTCTGAGGCGACGCTACGTCGTACCGCCTTGCGGCCTGTCGAGAGAGTCCAGGTAGGACTGGGCCAGCCGCTTCGGCGCCTGCGCCAGCCACGCCTCACCGAGCAACTCGGCCAATTCGGCCTCGGCGATCCGCTCCAGCCGGACCAGGATCGCGGGGTAGCCGTCGAAGTGCGGAGTCGTGAAGTAGACCTCCGGATCGTCGGCCAGCAGCGCCTCCTTGGCGCCCTGGTCGGCTGTCCGGGCACCCAGGATGTCGCCTCCCCAGGCGGCGTCCCCCAGCGCCTCGTAGTCCTTGGCCCGCAGCGGCCGCTCCCACGCGACGAGCTTCTTGCGCACCCGCCAGGTGCGCTCGTCCTCGGTGGTCTCCGGCAAGGCCATCGCCAGTCGGCGTACGTCGTCCCAGGTCGCCACGCCAGCACCGTAAGCCCCGCCATCGCCCAACGGCGGCCGACGCGTGTCAATGCTGACACGGAGCACCCGCCACTGAGTCAGGCCGCTGCGCGCCAACCGCGGTCTGACAGCGCCCGCGCTACCTGATCGAGGAACTCTGCCGGCGCCAGCCGCAAGCCGAGCAGCGGGATGCGCAACACCAGCTCGCCGCCGATGACCAAGGCGTTCTGCCGCAGCGCGTCCTCCAGCGGGGCCAGGCCGCTCAGATGGGCGATCCCGTCGATCTCTACGGTCACGCCGTACTCCTCGAAGTGGACGTCGAGGTGCCAGCGACCTCGGGGGCCACTGCGGACCGCCTGCCGCGTGGGTGTGGGCAGGCCACGGCGGCGGCACAGACCGGCAAAGTCCAGTTCGCCGAGCGCCGGCGCGCCGTCGAGAACGTCGCCAAGAACCTGTCGCACGAATGCTCGCCGGCGATGCCGCGCGATCCGGCCCAGCTCGGTCACGAGACGCTGCGGTGTCGTCAGCCGCTGTTGCACGGTGGCGACCAGCACGAGGGCGGCGTGCCGATCACTCGACGTCCACAGGGCGGCGTGAATCGCCGCGGCGCCAGGCCGGACCCGCGGGACGCCGGCCTGCACGACATCGCATGGACGGCGCCAGCGGCTGACCCGGACGAGCGCCGCAGGCGCCGATCGGGGCCGACCGCCGTGCCCGCACGACGCCACGACCGGGCCGTCGATTCCCTCGAGTCCGGCTGCCTGCAGCGCGGTCAACCCGTCGAGGGCCGCGTCCGCACAGACGGTCTCCAGCACGGCCACCCACCAGCGCTGGCGCTGGCTCAGCTGGCCGGTCACCACGGCGACGGTGTGCAGCGTCGGCTGCGTCCAGCGCCGGGCTCTGACCTCGGTGCGGACGTCGTGCCGGGTCAGGCCCAGGGCGCGCAACTGGTGGCGAGAGACCACCCCGTCCTGGCCCTCGGCGAACCTTGCGGCGGCGGCGCAGCGGTCACGTCGGGTGCCGGGCACCGGCCCAGCGTGGGACCGCGCCGGCGATGGCGGCGGCCGCGACCCTCACGTGTGGACACAAGCCGCACCCTGTGGACATAGCGCCCACGCCACAACGGGGGCTGGCGCGCGTCACTATTGACGCGCCTCACCCGCCATTGACCAGCTACGGCCGGGGCGGCAGCGGCGGGGCGGCGCGGTCGGGACGGTCGGCCACCGAGGGCGGCTGCGCGGCCGGGGACTCGGCCAGCCGTTCCAGCACGAGCGTGACCGCGGCTTCGAGCTGCGGGTCGTCCCCGGACGCCCACGCCTGCGGCGGGTAGCGGACCTCGACGTCCGGGTCGACGCCGTAGTTCTCCACGCCCCAGCCGGCACCGGTGAACCAGAAGGAGTACCGCGGCTGCGTCACGTCGGTGCCGTCAACCAGCTGGTACCGCCCGTCGATGCCGATCACGCCACCCCAGGTGCGGGTCCCGAGCACCGGGCCGAGGCCGAGCTGGCGGATCATCGCGGTCACGATGTCGCCGTCGGAACCGGCGTGCTCGTTCGTCACCGCCACGAGCGGCCCGCGGATGGCGCCCTCGGGGTACACGGCGGGCGACGAGTGTCGGATCGTGGCCCAGCCCTGCACCGTGCGGGCGAGCTTCTCCAGCACCAGCGAGGACACGTGCCCGCCGTTGTTGTCCCGTACGTCGACGACCAGGCATTCGCGCTCCAGCTCGACCCGCAGGTCCCGGTGGAACTGCGCCCACCCGCTAGCCACCATGTCCGGGATGTGCAGGTAGCCCGCCCGCCCGTCGGTCAGGTCGTGGACGGCGCGGCGACGCCCGGCCACCCAGTCCTGGTAGCGCAGCGACATCTCCGAGGCCAGCGGAACCACGACCACCGAGCGCCGCTCCCCGTCGGCGGCTTCGACGGTCAGCCCGACCGGCCGCTCGGCCGCTCCCACGAGCAACGGACCCGGTCCGGGCACCGGGTCCACGGCACGCCCGCCGACGGCGACGATCGCGTCCCCGGCCTGGACGCCGACCCCCGGTGCGGACAACGGTGAGCGGGCCGTCGGCGTCGAGGACTCGCCGGGCACCACGCGGCTGACCCGCCAGACACCGTCCCCGTCCGGGGCTAGGTCCGCCCCGAGCAGGCCCAGCCGCCGGCGCTTGTCCACCGGCCGGGCCGGCGGACTCTCGTAGGCATGCGAGGAGCCGAGCTCGCCCTGCACCTCCCATAGCAGCTCGGACAGGTCGTCGCGGGTGGCGATGCGGGCCAGCACCGGCCGGTACTGCTCCTGGACCGCGGCCCAGTCGACCCCGCCCATGTCGGCCAGCCAGAAGTGGTCGCGCATCAGCCGCCCGTTCTCGGCGTACATCTGCTGCCACTCGGCCATCGGGTCGATCTCGACCCGGACCCGGCCCAAGTCGACTTCGACCCGATCCGCCTCGCCTTCCTCGCCGTCGGCGACCTTGCGATCGGCCGGTACGACACGCAGCGCGCCGCCGTCGCCGATCACGAGCCACTTCCCGTCGCCGCTGACCGCGAGGGTGTCGGCCTTGTCGTCCAGGGTGGTCAGCCGCAGCGCGGTGAAGTCGTAGCGCTGCACCGCCGAGCGCGGCTTGTCGTCAGGTCGGGCCAAGCCCTCCCCGAGCTCGCCGAGCATCGGGTCCTGCAGCCACACGAGCCCACCGTGCGCCGGGTGGAGCGCTGAATAATCGCCGCTGGGGACGGGCACGGGCACGATCCGCTCGGCCAGCCCCTCCGCCTCCACCACCACCGTCGGGACCTTGGGCGCGTCGTCGGCGTCCTTCGGTGGCGTCCCTTCCTCTGCGGTCATCGCCCGGCCACGCGGACTGGGGTCGAACGGCGAGGGCGTCAGCCGGCCCAGCGGTAGCAGGTACGGCCGCGTCCCCGCGACGAAGGACATATCGAAGACCAGCGCGTCGTACACCGGGTCCAGCGTCCGCACGGACAGGAAGGCGAGGAACTTGCCGTCGAGGGTGAACACCGGCTCGGTGTCGGTGAACCGCAGCGGCGTCGCCTCGAGCACCTCACCGGAGGAGACAGCAGCGAGCCGGATCTGGCGTAACGGCTCCACACCGGGGTGCGACCAGGCCAGCCAGGCCGAGTCGGGGGAGAACGTCAAGCCCGAGGCGTCCCCCTCGGTGGCCCGGTCCAGCTCGCGGACCGCGCCGGACTCCACGTCGACGAGCAGCACCCGCCCGTCATGGGCCGCGACCGCGACGCGCGTGCCGTCGGGAGCGGCGGCCAGGTCCAGTACCCGGCCGAGTTCCCCGGCGGCCAGCCGACGCGACGCGGCGCTGTCGTCAACCGGCCCGACCTCCAGGGCGTCATCACCCTCGGCGTCGGTCACCCAGACCACCCGCTGGGCAGCGTCGCCGGCCGGCTGCCCGAGCACCCGAGGCAGGCGCCGCCGTACGCCGGAGCCGCCGGCCAGCTCCTGGGCCGGCCCGTCCCGATGGGCCACCCACTGCACGGTGCCCCGGACCTCCAGGGCACTGGCCCGCCCGGTCCGGTCCGGCGCGACCGAGCCGATGTGCTCGCCCGCCTCGACTGCGTGCCGGGCCAGGGACGTCCGGGCCCCACCCAGGTCGATGGCCAGCTTGACCGGCTCGACGTCGGGCGTCAGCTCCGGGACCAGCCAGAGCTCACCGGCGCACTGGTACACCAGCCGTACGCCGTCGGAGTGCGCGGCGCGGGCATAGAAGTCGCCGTGGTCGCTGTGCCGGCGGAGGTCGCTGCCGTCGGCCAGGCTGGAGTAGACGTTGCCGTAGCCCTCGTGGTCGGACACCAAGGCGAGCCGCGGCCCGATCCAGTGCGGATCCTCGAGCTGGCCGTCGATCTGAGGCAGGAAGGGCTCGAACTCCCCGCTGCCGTCACGGTCGAGCCAGAACTTGCCCGACGTACCCCCGCGGTAGCGCTTCCAGGAAGCCGCCCCGCGCCGGTTGCCGGCCACTCCGACGACCACAGCGCCATCCGGGCCGGGACCGGCGATCGCGTTGACCGGGCCGTAAGGCAGCCGCTCCGGCGGTCCGGCATCGAGTGGTACGGCGTACGCCCAGGTCCGGCTGCGAAACGGCTCGCCCGCCGCGGTGGCGGCCATGACTCGCCCGTCCGAGGTCCAGCCGAGCACCCGGGTGAAGTCCGAACCCCAGTGCGTCAGCCGCCGCGCCGTACCCCCGGCGGTGTCCACCACGTGCGCCTCCGGCGCGCCGTCACGGCGGCTGGTGAACGCGACCATGGTCCCGTCCGGGGAGAGCCGGGTGTGGGCGACCGGTGCGCGGTCCGCGGTCAGCCGGTACGCGCGCCCGCCCCCGGTATCACCCAGCCAGACGTCGTCCTCGGCCACGAAGGACACCTGGTTGGCACGGACGGACGGAAAGCGGAGGTATCCCATCCGGCCGACAGTAGCCACGCCCGTGCGGTGGCCGAAGCGAGTTCTCGACGGGCGAACACGCGAACGAATTGAGCGGAATGTGCTGGCGCGTACTGGTAGAACGTCCGGATGACCGCCCCGGCGATCCCGGCCTTCCCGGACGACGCGTTCGGCCGCGTGCTCTGCGTCGTGGCCCACCCCGACGACGTCGAGTACGGCACGTCCTCGGCGGTCGCGGCCTGGACTGCCCGCGGCATCGAGGTCGACTACCTCCTGCTCACCCGCGGCGAGGCGGGCATGGACGCCCGGGCGCCGGAGCAGACCGCGCCGCTGCGCGAGCGCGAACAGGTCGCGGGATCGAACGCGGTGGGGGTCGAGTGGGTGGAGTTCCTCGGCTATCCCGACGGGGTTCTGGAGTACTCGCTGAACATGCGGCGCGACATCGCCCGGGAGATCCGCCGCCGCCGGCCCGAGGCCATCGTCGTCGGATCGTGGGACGTGGAGTTCGTGGCCGGCCTCAACCAGGCCGACCACCGGGTGGCCGGGTTGGCCGCGATGGACGCCCTGCGCGACGCCGGCAACCGGTGGGTCTTCCCGGAGCTGGTCGAGGAGGGCCTGGAGCCGTGGTCGACCCGCTGGCTGCTGGTCGGCGGTGACCCACGCCCGACGCACGGCGTCGACGTGACAGGTGAGCCGCTGCAGCGTGGCATCGCCTCGCTGGAGGCGCACGCGGAGTACCTGGCCGGCATCCCCGGCCACCCGCCGGCCCGGATGATGATCACCGGCATCACCGCGCTGCAGGGGGTGGCGATGGGCGTGGCCCATGCAGTGCTGTTCCGGGCCTGGGACTTCCACGCGCCACCGGCGATCGCCGCGGAGATCATGCGGTTAGCGGGTCATCAGGGGCCTGGCTGACGCGATCCGGGGGCAGCGCCCCCGGCGGGGGGCACTCGGGGGGCAGCGCCCCCCGAGGCAGGGGGTCCGGGGGGCGCGAGCCCCTGGGGAGTGACTCAGCCCACCGGCTGGCCGAACCGGCCGGCCTGGAAGTCCTCGAAAGCGGTCAGGATCTCGGCTTTCGTGTTCATCACGAACGGGCCGTAGCGCGCGATCGGCTCCCGGATCGGGCGGCCCCCGAGCAGGAAGACGTCCAGTTCCGGCGTACGGGAATCCCCACGGTCGGCGGCCTGGACGGTCAGCGCGTCCCCGGCGCCGAAGACCGCGAGTTGTCCGGTCCGGATGGGCGCCCGCTCGGTTCCGGCGCTGCCGGCTCCGGACAGCACGTAGGCCAAGGCGTTGAAGTCCGGCCGCCACGGCAGGGTCAACTCGGCGCCGGGCTGCACGGTGGCGTGGACGACCGTGATGGGGGTGTACGTCGAACCCGGTCCCTGCGCCGAGCCCAGATCTCCTGCGATCAGCCGCACCAGCGCGCCCCCGTCGGGTGAGCGGCGCAGCGCGACGGCAGTACCCCGGATGTCCTGGTAGCGCGGTGCGGCGAGCTTGTCCGACCGCGGCAGGTTGACCCACAGCTGCAGGCCGTGGAACAGCCCGCCGCTGACGACCAGGTGCTCGGGCGGGGTCTCGATGTGCAGGATCCCCGACCCGGCGGTCATCCACTGCGTGTCGCCGTTGGTGATCAGGCCGCCGCCGCCGAGGGAGTCGCGGTGGGCGAACTCCCCGTCGATCATGTAGGTGACGGTCTCGAAGCCGCGGTGCGGGTGCCACGGCGTGCCCTTGGGCTCGCCGGGGGCGTACTCGACCTCTCCCATCTGGTCCAGGTGCAGGAACGGGTCCAGGTCGCGTGGATCGACGCCGGCGAAGGCGCGGCGGACCGGGAAGCCCTCCCCCTCGTGGCCGGACGGCGCCGTGGTCACCGACCGGACCGGCCGGGGCACGGCCGAAGGAGCGGGCCGATCGACTTCGGGCAGGCGGAGCGGATCGGCGACAGTGATGGCAGGCACGGGAGCCTCCAGGCCGGTGACACAACGGTTGAGCAGACAACGATCTGCCGGTCGAAAGCCTTCCCGTGCAGGACCGGATCACGGTGACCGCGAGGTAGCCGAATGCGCCCGGGTCGGCTGCCCCGGAGGCCGCGGCGAACGTCGTGAGGGACAAAAAGATTCCCCTCGCGTGGACAGTCGGGGTACTCGAACGGTTACTCTCCCTCGGGGTCGTGGTGTGGCGCTCGGTAGTGGGCCGAGCTCGCGCCGCCGCGCACGGGGCTGTTTCACCTCGTCGTACGGCGGCACGCACGGAACAAACTTCCTCGATGGAGCGGACGTGAGTCGATCAGTACTCCGGGGCCGGCGGGGGGTGGCGCTGATCGCGCTCACCGCTGCTGTGGCCTCTCAAGTGGGGATGGGATCCGCCACCGCGGCGCCCTCCACCGCCAATCGGGTGAACCCGTTGGTGGACAGTGACCTCAGCACGGCGCAGATCGATGCG
>JACCSC010000042.1 GCA_013813215.1 Geodermatophilaceae bacterium
TCGCGCAGGCCCGGCGTCGCGGCGATGACCTTCGTGAAGCTGACCTTCTCACTGGCCGCGGTCAGGGCGACCAGGACCGCGAGGACGGCGCGCCGGTGGCTCGCTCCGCCGGCCAGCGCGAGGCGCAGCCCGACGGCGGCGCCCAGGCAGTTCGCGCCGCCGTCCCCGAGCATCACCTCCTCGCCGAGGTCGCGGCGCAGCACCGCACCGGCGGCACCCAGCGGGCCGGCGAGCAACGCGCCGTGCGGTCCGGCGAGCAGCGGAAGTCCGACCAGCCCGGCCACCTTGATCGCGCGACCGGGCCGCAGGTCCAGCAGGTTGAGCAGGTTCGCCGTTCCCGCGACCACCCCGCCGGCCACGATCCGATCCAGCGGGTCGCCTCCAACCCGGCGGCCGGCGGCCAGGCCGGCCAGGCCCACCACCGCGAGCTTGACCATCCCGGCGCTGACCCGGCCGCGGCGCAGCGCCGCGAGATGCCCGGCGAAACCCTTGTCGGCGGCCTGGCCCGAGGCGAAGCCGGCGAGGTCGTCGTACACCCCGACCGCCCCGCTGGCCGCCGTGGCCACCAGCGCCGCGATCCGTAACCCGGGGCCTGCTGCGGCGTACGCCGTCGCGGTCACCGCCCCGGCCAGCGCCGGGCCGGCCAGCAGGCTCACCGGGTCGCCCCTGTGGTTCCGGCGCGCCCAGAGTTCCGCACCGCCCGGCGGGCGCCGGCGCAGCCCGGCGAGCAGTCCCTCGACCAGCAGGGCACCCCCGCCCGCGAGCGCCAGCCGGCTGGTCTTGCGGCGCCTCCGCGGAGGGGAGTGCGACGGCCGCGGGCTAGCCATCCAGCGGCGGGACCGGCTGGGTGTCCTCGCCGGTGCCGTACTTGCCCGAGGTGCCCGAACCCTCCGCCGCCAGGGCCAGGATGGCGCTGACCCGGCCGGCAGCGACGTTGACGTTGTCCACCGTCGACACCGCGGTGGCCAGCGCGGCGTCAACCCGGATCGCACCGACCAGGCCGCCGTCCGCGGCCGCGGCGGTGTCCCCGGCCACCACGCTGCCGCTGCCGGCCGCGTCCAGACCGGAGGCCAGCGCGGCCAGCGCGGCGTTGCGCTGCGTCGCGCTGTCGTCCTCGAGGCTGCCGGTGGTCAGGATGATCGCGTAGTCGGCCGCGGCGATCTCGGGGCTCTCCTGGCTCAGGACGCCGAGTGTGGACAGCCCGGACAACACCGTGGTTGCCGCCGTCGGGTCGGCCGGCTCGCCGGTGCTCGGGCGTATCAGCACGCTGCCCAGCAACGAGGCCACCAGCACGGCCGCGTCGTCGGTGTTGGGCAGCTGAATCCCCGGCGGCAGCCCCTCGCTGTCGGTGACGAAGTTCTGCAGGTCCTGGGCGATCTGCGGATCGCTGAACTCCGGCAGCAGCTGCAGGGTTCCGGCCACCGTGGCCCCGGCGGCCTCGACCAGGCTCGACATCTGGTCGACGAGTTCCGGGTCCACGTCTTCGGAAGCGAGCACGAGCAGCACTGACGCGTCGGGCAACCGGCCCGCGACAAGAGTCGGCGCGACCGCGTCTCCGAAGGCGTCGCCTTCGGAGAGCTGGTTCGCCAGGTTCTGGCTGCGGGTCTCGAGGTCACGTTTGTCGTCGGTCAACGCCTCGACCTGACCGTTCAGGTCGTCGAGCACGCGCCCGTTCAGCTGGGTGGTCCCGATGACGATGCCCAGCGCGACGGCCAGGAAGACCGAGATCAGCGAGACGACGTGATACCGGAAGGAGATCACGTAAAGATGTCCTCCAGCCAGAACAGGAAGCTGTCCCAGGCGTCGCGCCACACGTCGAGGTAGGTCTGGCCCGCGGTGGACACGGCCAGCGCCGCGACGATGGCCACCAGCGCGGCCAGCACGAGCAGGAACAGCGCCAGGTTGGAGACCCGCGGCCGGTAGAGCCGGCTGACCCCCTTGGCGTCGACCAGTTTGCCACCCAGACGCAGCCGGGTGAGGAACGTCGAGGCCATCCCGGCGCGGCCCTTGTCCAGGAACTCCACGAGGGTGGCGTGTGTGCCGACCGCGACGATGAGCGTGGCGCCCTTCTCGTCAGCCAGCAGCATCGCGATGTCCTCGCTGGTCCCGGCGGCGGGGAAAGTCACCGCCTCGACCCCGAGGTCCTGCACCCGGGCCAAGCCCGGCGCCCGGCCGTCGGCGTAGGCGTGGACGATCACCTCGGCCCCGCAGCGGAGCACGTCGTCACTGACCGAGTCCATGTCCCCGATGATGAGATGCGGCTTGTGCCCGGCCTCGCGCAACGCGTCGGCGCCGCCGTCGACGCCGATCAGGACCGGCCGGTACTCCCGGATGTACGCCCGCAGCGCGGCCAGATCGTCCTTGTAGTCGTACCCCCGCACCACGATGAGGACGTGCTCGCCCTCGATGTGGGTCTTGATGTCGGGTACGCCGACGCCGTCGAGCAGCAGCGCCCGCTCGCGCTTCATGTACTCCATCGTGTTGGCCGCGAACGCCTCGAGCTGCGTGGACAGCCCGGCCTTGGCCTCGGTCATGGCCGCGGCCACGGTGGCCTCGGTCTGCTCGGTACCCGAGGCCACCAGCTTCGGTCCGGCGTACACGTGCTCGCCGTCGACCCGGACCTTGGTGCCTTCCTTGAGGCCGGCGAAGATCTCCTTGCCGACGTCGTCCACCAGCGGGATCCCGGCCTGGGCCAGGATGCCCGGCCCCAGGTTGGGGTAGCGCCCGGAGATGCTCGGTGAGGCGTTGACGACGGCGGACACCCCGCAGCCGACGAGGGCGTCGGCGCTGACCCGGTCGAGGTCGAGGTGATCGATGACGGCCACGTCGCCGGCGTTCAGCCGCTTGGTCAGGTTCTTGGTCCGCCGGTCCAGGCGGGCCACCCCGACCACGCCGGGCAGCGC
>JACCSC010000100.1 GCA_013813215.1 Geodermatophilaceae bacterium
GAGGTCCGGCCGCTGCGGCAGATCACCGGGGACCCGGAGTTCAACGAGATCTTCCTGTCCGACGTCCGGATCCCGGTCGAGGACGTGCTCGACGCTCCGGGCAACGGCTGGGCGGTCGCGATGACGACCCTGCTCAACGAACGCGGGACGCTCGGCTTCGCCCTCACCGCCCATCTGGAGCACAACTTCCTGCAGCTGCTGGACACGGTCAAGGAGCTGGGGCTGGCCGGTGACCCGCTCGTCCGGGACCGGGTGGCGGGCCTGTACGTCGAGCTGGAAGGGTTGCGCTACACCAACTTCCGGTCGCTCACCAAGCTGATGAAGACCGGCATCCCCGGTCCCGAAGGCTCGGTGGCCAAGCTGACCTGGTCGGAGGCCAACCAGCGGCTGACCTCCTTCGCCGTCGAACTGCTCGGCGCGGACGCGACGCTGGACGGCGCGGAGGGCTTCTGGTCCGGATATTGGCAGTTCCAGCAGCTGCGGAGCCGCGGCAACACGATCGAGGCCGGGACGTCGGAGGTGCTCCGCAACATCATCGCGGAGCGCCTTGTCGGCCTGCCCCGGTCCCGCTGAGCGAGGAGAACCCGTGGACTTCGCCTTCTCCGAGGAGCAGGACCTGCTGCGGGCCTCGGCCCGATCGTGGCTGGCCCAACGGTATCCCCTGCACCGCGTGACCGAACTGGCCGACAGCGACACCGGCTGGGATCCGGCGTCGTGGCGCGAGCTGTCAGAGCTCGGCTGGCTGGACGACGACCTCGGCATGCTGGAGCTCGCCGTCCTGGCCGAGGAGGCCGGCTACGCGCTGCTGCCGGCGCCGTGGTGGTCCAGCATCGCCCTCGCCGCGCCGGTCCTCGGCGCCGGCCCGGACCGGCCGACGACGCTGGCCTGGGCGGAGCCCGGTACGCCGTACCTGCTCGATGCCACCGCGACGACATCGGCCGCCGAGGACGGCACGGGCTGGCGACTCTCCGGCACCAAGGTTCGCGTTCCCGACCTGACGATGGCCGAGCAGGTCCTGGTCGTGGCCTCGGCACCGGGAGGGCTGGGCGTCTGGCGGGTGGCCGCTGCGGACGCCCAGATCCAGCCCACGTCGGCGACTGACCTGACCCGCCGGCTCGCGACGCTGACTCTCGACGACGTGACCGCCGAGCAGGTCTGCGTTCCGGGCGCGGCCGAGGAGAGGCTGCTCGCCGTACGCCGACGGGCGGGCGCTCTGCTGGCCTGCGAGGCGGTGGGCATCATGCAGCGGGCGCTGGACCTGGCCGCAGAGCACGCCAAGCAGCGGATGCAGTTCGGACGGCCGATCGGCAGCTACCAGGCGGTGTCGCATCCGATCGCGGACATCTACACCGCGCTGAGCCTGGCCCGGTCCCTGGCCTACCGGGCGGCGTGGGCCGTCGACGGCGCGGCCGACGGTGCAGCCGACGATGTCGACGAGGCGGTGGCGGTGGCGCACCTGTCCGCGGGCGACGGCGCCGTGCGGGCCTGCGAGAGCGCGATCCAGGCGATGGGCGGCATCGGCTTCACCTGGGACCACCCGCTGCACCGCTTCTACAAGCGGGCCCAGGCCATCGCCGCCTTTGACGGCACGGCCCGCTCCCGGCGAGCCGAGATCGCGGCGGCCCTGCTCGACTGACCCTGTCTCGACCCGGACACGGGCGAGCCCCCGAAGCCAACGGCTCCGGGGGCTCACTCACGCGATTGTCAGATCAGGCGGCCGGGGGCATGAGCACCTGGTCGATGATGTAGACGGTGGCGTTCGCGGTCTGCACGTTGCCGCAGACCACTGCCGCACCGGCGTCGCTGACGGTGAAGTCCTCACCGCTGCCCTCGATGGTCAGCTCGGCGCCGTTCACGGTGGTGTACGTGCCGGCCAGGTCCTCCGGCGCGAGACGCTCGCCGAGCACGTGGTAGGTCAGCACGCTGGTCAGCGTCGGGACGTCCGCGAGCAGCCCGTTCAGCTCCTCCTCGGTGAACGCCTCGAACGCCGAGTTCGCCGGGGCGAAGACGGTGTAGGCGGCCGCCGGGTCGTTCAGCGTGTCCACCAGATCGGCCGCGGTCACCGCGGCGACCAGGGTCGCCAGCTCCGGGTTGTTGCTGGCCGCCGTGCCCACCGGGTCGTCGGCCATGCCCTCAAAGCTGCCTTCGCCATCGGTCGGAACAGTGGCGCAACCGGCACCGAAGTTCTCTGCGGCCGGCTCGACTTCCTCGGTGGTCTCCTCGGCCTCCGTGGTGGTCTCCTCGGACTCCGTCGTCGTGGTGGTGCCGGTGCTGGTGTCCTCGGGCTCGTCACTTCCGCAGGCGGCGACCGAGAGGGTCAGGCCGGCCACGGCGGTGAGCAGGACGGCGCGAGTGCGCAGTGAGCTCTTCACCTGTGGTGCTCCTTTTCTGAGTTGCCCCCAGGGG
>JACCSC010000115.1 GCA_013813215.1 Geodermatophilaceae bacterium
GATCATGGGCGGCCCGGGAGCGGGCCTGCCGTCGCTCGGCGCGATCGTCGTATTCGAGATGGGCATCGTCGGTTACGTCGCCATCGGGCTGATGACCGTGCTGCTCGTCGTACGTCACACCCGCGCGGAGGAGGAGGCGGGCCGCACCGAGCTGCTCCGGGCCGGCGTTGTCGGTCGCTACGCCGGGGCCGTCGCCGCCCTGCTGGCCGCTTCGGCGGCCGGCATCGCCGTCGCCGGCATCGTGGCCGTCGCCATGGTCGCCGTCGGCCTGCCGATGGCGGGCTCCCTCGCCCTGGCCGCCTCCTTCGTGGTCTTCGCAGCCACGACGGCGGCGGTCGCGGCGCTGGCCGCCCAGGTCACCGAGCACGCGCGCGGAGCGAGCGGGCTGGCCGTGACCGTGCTCGCCGCGTTCTTCGTGATGCGCGCCGCCGGGGATGTCGGCAACGCCGCCCTGTCCTGGTTCTCGCCGATGGGATGGGCGATCGCGGTGCGGCCGTTCGGCGGTGAACGGTGGGCGATCCTGCTCCTGCCCCTCGGAGTGGCGTTCGCGGTAGCTGTCGCCGCGCTGCTGCTGGTCGACCGGCGCGATGTCGGGGCCGGGCTCAGACCGGCCCGGCCGGGGCGGGCCACGGCCTCATGGTGGTTGACCGGAACTTTCGGGCTGGCGGCGCGGCAGCACCGGGCCAGCGTCGCGGGCTGGGCCGTCGGGCCTGTTCCTCCTCGGCTTCGCCTATGGCTCCGTCGGGGACGCGGTCGAGGATCTTGTCGCGCAGAACGAGGCCTTGGCCGAGTTCGTCGCGGCGGAGGGGGCCAGCCTGGCCGACTCCTTCTTCGCGGTGGCCGCCCTCATGGTGGCGCTGCTCACGGGCGGATTTGCCCTGCAGACCAGCGCACGCCTGCGCAGCGAGGAGACCGCCGGCCGCCTCGAGCCCCTGCTCGGCGCCGCGGTACCACGATGGCGGTACGCCGGCAGCCACCTGCTGGTCGCTGCCGCCGGCAGTGTGGGACTGCTGCTGGCGGCCGGTGTCGGCCTCGGCCTGGGCTATGCGGTCCAGACCGAGGACGTGACGCAGATCGGTCGCCTGGCCGGTGCCGCGCTGGTGTACACGCCGGCGGTGTGGTCGCTGGTCGGCGCCGTGGCCCTGCTGTTCGGCCTGCTGCCGCGGGCGGTGGCCGTGAGCTGGGCGGTGCTGGTGCTGGCGGCGTTCGTGGCGCTGCTCGGTGGCTCCGTGCGGCTGCCGGACTGGGCCACGAACCTCTCACCGTTCCAGCACACCCCGCGGCTTCCCGTCGATGCCCTCGCGGTGGCGCCATTGGCGGTGATCACGGTGATCGCGGTCGGGTTGACGGCCGGCGGGGTGCTCGCGCTGCGCCGCCGCGACATCGGCTGAGCTGCTACCCCGCCGCCCAGGCGAGACTGCGGGACACCGCCTCGCGCCAGCGGGCGTGCCGACCGTCCTCGCGTACGCCGTCGACCGGGGTGAAGCGCCGGTCCTCCTGCCAGGTCGCGGTCAGCTCCTCGGTCGAGGACCAGACACCGACGGCCAGCCCGGCCAGGAACGCCGCCCCGAGCGCGGTCGTCTCGGTCACCACCGGCCGCCGGACCGGTACGCCGAGTTGGTCGGCCTGCAGCTGGCACAGCAGGTCGTTCGCCGACGCGCCTCCGTCCGCGGACAGCTCGGGTACGGCGATGCCGGCGTCGGCCACCATCACGTCGACCACGTCCCGGACCTCGAAGGCGATCGCTTCCAACGTCGCGCGCGCCAGATGGGCTCGCGTCGTACCGCGGGTGATACCGACGATGACACCGCGGGCGTCCGGGTCCCAGTCCGGCGCCCCCAACCCGGTCAGCGCCGGCACGAAGTACACCCCGCCGCTGTCGGTGACGGTCGCGGCGAGCCCCTCGATCTCGGCCGCCCGGTCGATCAGCCCGAGCCCGTCCCGGAGCCACTGCACCGCCGCCCCGGTCACGAAGATCGCGCCCTCCAGCGCGAACACCGGCCCGTCCCCGAGGTCCCACCCCACCGTCGTCAGCAGCCCGGCCGACGAGCGCACCGGCGTACGGCCGGTGTTCGCCAGCACGAACGATCCCGTGCCGTAAGTGCACTTGGACTGGCCCTCGGTGTAACAGGCCTGGCCGAACAGCGCCGCCTGCTGGTCCCCGGCGATCCCGGCGATGGGCAGGTCCAGCCCGAGGAACGCTCCCGGATCGGTGTGCCCGAGGACGCCCGAGGACGGGACGATCGAGGGCAGCGCGGACACCGGTACGCCGAACAGCTCGCACAGCTCGTCGGACCAGCCGCCTGCCTCGAGGTCGTACAGCAGCGTCCGGCTGGCGTTGGAGGGGTCGGTGACGTGCTGCGCGCCGGCGGTCAGCCGGGCGACGACGTAGGAGTCCACGGTGCCGACCGCGACCGTTCCGTCGACGACACCCGCCCAGGCCCGCTCGTCCTGCTCGGCCAGCCACGTCAGCTTGGTGGCGGTGAAGTACGGGTCCAGACGCAGCCCGGTCAACGCCCGCACCCGGTCCTCGTGACCGGCCCCGCCCAGCCGCGCGCAGATGCCCGCCGTACGCCGGTCCTGCCAGACGATCGCCGGGCGGGGAGCCCGCAGTGACGAGCGGTCCCAGAGCACCGCCGTCTCGCGCTGGTTCGTGATGCCCAGGGCCACGGGCGACTGCGGCGAGCCATCGACCGCCTCCCGGCACGCGGACAGCAGAGCCGACCAGATGTCCTCCGGCTCGTGCTCGACCCAGCCCGGCCGCGGGAAGCGCTGGGTGAACTCGGAGTACCCGCGGCTGACCACGGAGCCGTCAGGGGCGACGACGAGTGCGGTCACTCCCGTCGTACCGGCATCGATGGCAAGGACGGTGCTCACGAACAGGACCGTACGGTGGGCGCCGTGCTGCGGTACTTCTACGACACCGAGTTCATCGAGGACGGTACGACGATCGACCTCGTGTCCATCGGCGTCGTGGACGAAGGCGGCCGAGAGTTCTACGCCGTCTCCACCGAGTTCGACCCGACCAAGGCGATCCCCTGGGTGCGCGACAACGTGCTCGACAAGCTGCCGTCGCCGGCCGACAAGGCGTGGCAGCCGCGGGAGCGCATGCGGGACAACCTGCTGGCCTACCTCACCGGACCTGGGGAGCAGTTCGAGCTCTGGGCCTGGTACGCCGCCTACGACCACGTCGCACTGTGCCAGCTCTGGGGCCCGATGACCGCGCTGCCCAGGCCCATCCCGCGCTACAGCCACGAGTTGCGGCAGCGCTGGCACGACCTGGGTCGGCCCAAGCTGCCCGACGCGCCCCCGGACCAGCACGACGCGCTGGCCGATGCCCGCCACAATCTCGCCCGCTGGCAGGCTATGCAGCCGTAGCCCGGCGCTGTGCTACCGCTGCGTGCCCAACCGGGGACCGCACCGTTCGAGAGGGAAGACCGCGTCATGCGCATCGGTGTGCTCACGGGGGGCGGGGACTGCCCCGGCCTGAACGCCGTCATCCGGGGGGTCGTCCGCAAGGGGATCGGCCAGTACGGCCACGAGTTCGTCGGGTTTCGCGACGGCTGGCGCGGCCCGCTGGACGGCGACTCCGTTCCGCTGACGATCGCCTCGGTCCGGGGCATCCTGCCGCGCGGCGGGACGATCCTCGGCTCATCCCGGACCAACCCCTTCTCGATCGAGGGCGGCGTCGGGCGGATCGAAGCCTGCCTGGACGAGCAAGGCATCGAGGCCCTCATCGCCATCGGCGGCGAGGACACCCTGGGCGTCGCGAAGCGGCTGAACGACTCCGGCATCCCGGTGGTCGGCGTCCCCAAGACGATCGACAACGACCTCAACGCGACGGACTACACGTTCGGCTTCGACACCGCGGTCGGCATCGCGATGGAGGCCATCGACCGGCTGCACACGACCGCCGAGAGCCACCACCGCGCCCTCGTCGTCGAGGTCATGGGCCGGCACGCCGGCTGGATCGCGCTGCACGCTGGCATCGCCGGTGGGGCCAACGTCATCCTGATCCCCGAGCGGCCGTTCCGGATCGACGAGGTGGCGGCGTACGTCACCCGCCGGTTCGAGACCAAGTACGCCTGCATCGTGGTGGTCGCGGAGGGCGCGCAGCCGGCGGACGGTGACATGTCCCTCGTCACCGGCGAGCGTGACGCCTTCGGCCACGTCCGCCTCGGCGGGATAGGGCAGCGGCTGGCGGAGGAGATCGAGGCGCGCACCGGCAAGGAGGCCCGCGCCGTGGTCCTCGGTCACGTCCAACGTGGCGGTACGCCGACCGCCTTCGACCGCGTGCTGGCCACCCGCTTCGGCGTACACGCCATCGACGCCGTCCACGAGCAGGACTGGGGCGTCATGGTCGCGCTGCGCGGTACCGACATCATCCGGGTACCGCTCGAGGAGGCCACCCGGCAACTGAAGACGGTTCCGGACGAGCGGCTGGCCGAGGCCGAGGTCTTCTTCGGCTGATCGACACCGCCGCGGACTCCGAACAGACTCGCTCTACCCTGGGTGGGTGAGCGTGGACCTGGACCGGTGGCGGTCGTTGCCGGTCGGTCAGCAGCCGCGCTGGCCCGATGAGGCAGCTTTGCGCGCCGTCCTGGCCACGATGGCCACGGTGCCGCCGATCGTCGCCCCGGCCGAGGTCGACGCCCTGCGGGCCAAGCTGGCCGAGGTCGCGCACGGCCGGGCGTTCCTGCTCCAGGGTGGCGACTGCGCCGAGACCTTCGACGACAACACCGAGCCGCACCTGCGCTCGACCACCCGGACCCTGCTGCAGATGGCCGTCGTGCTCACCTACGGCGCCAGCCTGCCGGTCATCAAGCTCGGCCGGATCGCCGGCCAGTACGCCAAGCCCCGCTCGGCCGAACTCGACGCGCTCGGGCTTCCCTCCTACCGCGGCGACATGATCAACAGCTTGCTGGCCACCCCCGAGGCCCGGGTGCCCGACCCGAACCGGCTCGTCCGCGCCTACGCCAACTCCGCGGCGGCGATGAACATGATCCGCGCCTACGCCCACGGCGGCCTGGCCGACCTGCACGCGGTGCACGACTGGAACAACGAGTTCGTCAGCCGCTCCCGCGCCGGCGTCCGCTACGAGACGATCGCCCGCGAGATCGACCGGGCGCTGGCCTTCATGGCCGCCTGCGGGGTGAACGACGAGGCCCTGCGCAGCGTCGACCTCTACTGCAGCCACGAGGCGCTCATCCTGGAGTACGAGCGGGCGCTGACCCGGCTCGAGGACGGGACGGCGTACGACTTGTCCGCGCACTTCATCTGGATCGGCGAGCGGACCCGACAGCTCGACGGCGCGCACATCGCCTTCGCCTCGATGGTGGCCAATCCGGTCGGGGTCAAGCTCGGACCGGCCTGTACGCCGGAGATCGCCGCCGAGCTCGTCGATCGGCTCGACCCGGACAACACCCCCGGCCGGCTCACGCTGATCTCCCGGATGGGCAACCACCGGGTCCGCGAGCACCTCCCGCCGATCATCGAGAAGGTCGAGGCCACCGGCCACCGGGTCGTCTGGCAGTGCGACCCCATGCACGGCAACACGATCGAGTCCTCGAGCGGCTTCAAGACCCGGCACTTCGACCGGGTCGTCGACGAGGTCATGGGCTTCTTCGAGGTCCATCGCGACCTCGGCACCCATCCCGGCGGCATCCACGTCGAGCTGACCGGCGAAAACGTCACCGAATGCCTGGGCGGCGCCGAGGACATCAGCGACGCCGACCTGTCCGGCCGCTACGAGACGGCCTGCGACCCGCGGCTGAACACCGGGCAGTCGCTGGAACTGGCGTTCCTGGTGGCGGAGATGCTTCGTGGCTGATCACTCCCCAGGGGGCTGGCGCCCCCCGGCCCCCCCGCCGGAGGGCGCTGCCCCCCGGGAACGAGCCCCCGGGCTCGTGGACCTGCGGTCGGACACCGTCACCCGGCCGAGTCCTGGGATGCGGCAGGCCATGGCCGAGGCCGTCGTCGGTGACGACGTGTACGGCGAGGACCCGACGGTCAACGCGTTCGAAGCTCGAGTCGCCCAGATGTTCGGTCACGAGGCGGCGCTGTTCGTCCCCACCGGGTCGATGGGCAACCAGATCGCGCTGCGGCTGCTGGCCGAGCCGGGCGAGGAAATCCTCTGCGACGCCGACGCGCACATCGTCACCTACGAGATGGGGGCGGCCGCCGCGGTCTTCGGCCTGGCGACGCGGACGATCCCGAGCGTGCGGGGCCGGTTCCGACTAGCCGACTACGTGCCGCACGTGCGGCCGCGCCAGCCTTACACCGTCCGCACGGCGGTCATCGCGGTGGAGAACACGCACAACCGCGGTGGCGGCACGATCCAGTCCTTCGACGAGCTGCGGGCGCTGCGGACGTACGCCGACGAGGCCGATGTCGCGCTGCACTGCGACGCGGCCCGGATCTGGAACGCGCACATCGCCTCGGGCGTCGAGCTGGCGACGTACGGCGGGCTCTTCGACACGCTGTCGGTGTGCCTGTCCAAGGGTCTCGGGGCCCCGATCGGCTCGGTCCTGGTCGGCAGCGCGGAGCGGGTAGCCGCGGCCCGGCTCTGGCGCAAGCGGCTCGGTGGCGGGATGCGTCAGGTCGGGATCCTCGCCGCGGCCGGGCAGTACGCCCTGGACCACAACCTGGAGCGGCTGGCCGACGACCACGCCCGGGCCAAGACGCTGGGCCACGCCCTGGCCGACTGCGGGGTCGCTTCGGCCGCCGACGTCGAGACAAACGTCGTCGTTCTCGATCTCACCGAAACAGGCTGGGCCGCAAGGGATCTGGCCACAGAGGCCGGGGCGCGGGGCGTCTTGATCTCGGTCGTCTCACCGACCAGGATCCGGCTGCTGACGCACCTGGACGTCGACGACGCGGCGGTCGAACGTGCCGTCACCGTCCTGGCCGACCTGCTGGCCGCCGGCTAGGCCGAGGACTGCTCCACGAGCTGGGCGAGGTACAGCTGCTCGCCGAGAGCCTCGATCAGCTCGAGTTGGGTCTCGAGGTAGTCGATGTGGTGCTCCTCGTCGGCCAGGATGTCCTCGAGGATCCGGGCGGTGGTGATGTCACCTACCCCGCGGCAGTAGTCCACCGCTGGGCGCAGCCGCTCGACCACCTCCTGCTCGATCAACATGTCGCACTCGAACTGCTCCTTGACCGTCTGCCCGACCCGCAGCGCCAGCAGCTTCTGGTAGTTCGGCAGTCCCTCGAGGAACAGGATCCGATCGGTGAGTACCTCGGCGTGGCGCATCTCGTCGAGCGACTCGGCGCGGGTGTGAGCCGCGAGCTTGGCGTAGCCCCAGCTCTCCTGCATCTTGGCGTGCAGGAAGTACTGGTTGATCGCGGTCAGCTCGCTGGTCAGCTGCTCGTTCAGCAACTCGATCGCACGCGCGTCGCCCTGCATGAAACCTCGCTTCGGCTGTGGTCGGCCCGATGATCAGGCGGACAATGCTACGGCGTGGGACACCAGATGCCCCGCGTCGGCACGGGCCAGCCGGTTGCAGATCCGCCCCACGCAGCCGCCGCAGCTGGTGCCGGCACCGGTGGCCTCGCCGATCTCCTCCTCGGTCCGCGCGCCCTGCGCGATCACCTGGTCGATCCGAAGGTCAGTAACCGCGTGGCAGATGCAGACGTACACACGCACTCCCTAGCGGCGGTGGGCGACGGTTAGGCATCCCTAAGTTAGCCCAGCCTCACCTAGGCGGCAAGGGCGGCCTGCCCTTGGTCGCAACCATGTGCGATTGCTCAGTCGGACGGTTCCCGAAGACGACCCGCACGAGCGGCAGGTCCTGCCGCAGGAAGCCCGTCGCGTGGGCGTAGGTGACGTACTGCACGCGTCCCCCGTCCTCGGCGAACTCCGGGTGCGCGTGGCCGGTGTAGTTGTTCGTACCGTTCCATCCCGGCCGGCCGGTGAACAGGTGCGCGGCATCCGACCACGGACCCCAGGGCTGCGGTGCCACCCGGTAGACGACGTCGTCGCTGAAGATCGCGCTGTAGATGGCCAGGTAGGCGTCGAGGTACGGCACGTAGAACACGCTCGTGCCCGCCGCGCCACCGACGAAGAGAGGAACGGCGGCCTGCGGAGCCGCGCTCCACGTACCCCGGTTGGTGTAGTAGCGCCACGCCGACTTGTCGAGGGCGTCGGCCAGCGGCACGCGGGCCACCCGACAGCGGTGCTCGATCCAGACCAGCTCGCAGCCGTAGGCGTACAGGTCGTCGCCGACGACGAGCGCGGCGTTGTCATAGGCCACCTCGTCCCGGTCCCACATCAGGGTCGGCGTCGCGCTGGCGGCGTCCAGCACCGGCCCCTCGCCGTCCCACACCCCGATGCCGGTGCCGACGCCGCGCCAACCCGCGATCGTGGGCGAGCGCCAGAGCTCGTAGTAGAAGACGAGGACCCGGTCGCGGTCGGGGTCCGGGACCAGATTGCCCGGCCAGAACGCGAACTCAGCCCCACACGGCGCTTCCTGACAGTCGTCGGGGTCGTGCGCGTCGTTGTAGGCGAGCTCCCGTGGCAGATACGGGACGAACTCGGCCCGTACACCGGTGGCGTCGAGCAGGTTGCCCTCGAGGGTGATGCCGTCGGAGGCGTCGAGATCGGCGGTCCACGCCAGCGAATTGTCGACCCATTGCTCGCCGTCGGCGTTCGGGACCCAGAGCGGGGTGTCGCCGAAGGTCCACACCGAACGGCCGTCGACAGCAGCGCTGATGGCGCCGTCGCGTCCGCTGATCGAGTGATGCTGCCGGACCAGGCCGAGGTCGGTCGCGGACAGGACGGGCGGGTGCGGCGACGCGGCCTGGCCGTCGTCGGTAGCCGCGGCGGGCGCGCCGGCCGCCGCGGGAGTCGTAAGGGGAAGCAGGGCAGCGTGTGTGCCGGCGAGCAGGAGGACGACGAGGGTGCACAGGCGGACGCGGTGCACAGGTTTCGTCTGGCCTCCGGCGGCTGCGCTAGGACAGCGTGGTCAAACTAGCCGCCCGATCGACAGATCGTCATTCCCGCACAGTGGCTTCCGCGGCCGATGGCACGACAAGGGTCCGTCCCATCAGCGCGGGGAACGTATGCATCGTCTCGGCCAGCGCGGCCAGGCTCTCACCGACCAGCGCCTGGGCGCCGTCGACCAGCGCAGACTCGGGGTGCGCGTGGACATCGACGATCAGACCGTCTGCCCCGGCGGCCAGGCCCGCGCGGGCGAGCGGCAGCACGAGGTCGCGCCGGCCGGCGGCGTGCGACGGGTCCACGATGATCGGCAGGTGGCTCATCGAGCGGATCATCGGGACCGCCGCCACGTCCAGGGTGTTGCGGGTCGCGGTCTCGTAGGTCCGGATGCCGCGTTCGCACAGCACGATGTCGAGGTTGCCACGCTGGGCGATGTACTCCGCGGCCATCAGCCACTCCTCGTACGTCGCCGTCAGCCCGCGCTTGAGCAACACCGGCCGGCCGGAACTGCCCACGGCCTGCAGTAGCGTGAAGTTCTGCATGTTGCGCGCGCCGACCTGCAGCATCGCGGCGTGCTCGGCCACGTCGTCGACGTCGACCGCGTCCACCACCTCGGTGACCGCGGGCAACCCCACCTCGGCGCTGACCTCGGCCAGGATCCGCAATCCGGCCCGGCCCAGCCCCTGGAAGGCGTAGGGCGACGTCCGCGGCTTGTAGGCGCCGCCGCGCAGGAGCGCCGCTCCGGCCGCCTTGGCCAGTTGCGCCGCGGCCAGCGTCTGCTCCGGCGTCTCGACCGCGCACGGGCCGGCGATCAGGGTCACCGTCTCCGGACCGATCGGCACGCCGCCCACATAGACCGTGGACGTGCCGGCATGGTTCTCCCGGCTGACCAGCTTGTACGGCGAGGTGATCCGCACCGCCTCGGCCACCCCGGGCAGCTGCGTGACGACCAGACCGGCGAGCACCCGCTCGTCCCCGACCACGCCGATGATCGTGCGCGCCACGCCGCGGCTGACGAAGGCCTCACCGCCGGCCGCCACGACGTGCGCCACGACGTCGGCCAGCGCCGTCTCCCCGGCGTACGGGGCCATCACGATCACCATCGGTGCCTCAGAACGTCGCCAGCACGTCGATGGTGGATCCGCGCAGCACCAGCTCGCCGGCGCCTGGGCTCACCCGCGAGACTTGGCCGTCGGAACACAGGAAACACGTGGCCCGGACCACGAAGCCGGCCCCTTCGAGGATCGCCGTGGCCTCGGACAGGAGCAGGTCGTCGACGTCGGGCACCTCGACGAGGTCCGGCCCCTTCGAGATGGCGATCCGTACCGTCGTGTTGCGGGCGACCTTGCCGGCGGCCGGCTCGGGGCTCTGGCTGATCACCAGGCCCTCGGCCACGTCGTTGCTGAACTCCTCGACCGCGTTGGGGTTCAGCCCGCCCTCGCGCAACGTGTCGATCGCGTCCTCGCGGGTCTCTCCGACGACCTCGGGGACGTCCACCGGGGCAGGTCCACGGCTGACCACCGTGACCAGCGGCTGGTCGCGGCGCAGCGGCGTACCGGCGGGTGGCTCGAACCCGGCCACGAAGCCGGCCGGCACCTGCTCGTCGTAGGCCTCGCGCTCGTCCTTGGCGACCGGTACGTCGGCCAGGGCGTCGCGAACCTCCTGCAGCGGCCGCCCGATCAGTGACTCCTCGACCACGAAGCGCTCGGGCCCCTTGGAGACGGTGACGGCGACGTCGGTGCCCCGGACCACCTCGTCGCCCCCGGCCGGCTCGGTGGAGATCACTACCCCGTCCGCGACGGTCTCGCTGAACACGGCCTCGGTGAAGACCAGGTCGACGTGCGCCCGCTGGGCCGCGGTGATCGCGGCGTCCTCGGTGAGCGCGACCAGCTCGGGGACGTCGGTGTAGCGGCCGGATCCGAACCACCACCCGGCACCGCCTGCGGTCAGCCCGAGCGTCAGCACGACGAGCAGGGTCAGCCAGCGGGACCGGGCCCGGCGCTTGCCGGTCGAGCGGGCGACGGGGCGGGTCTGCTTGGCCATCCGGGGCGGCGCCGAGGCACCTGCCGACGACATCCGCGCCGTCCCGTGGGCGGTCGCGGTGCCGGTACCGCGACGTCGCTGGCCGAGGGGGACGGGCACCCGGTCGAGTCCGAGGTCGGTCCGGACGTCCCACAGCTCGGCGAGGAACGACCCCGCGTCCAGTGGTCGTGCCGACGGCGCGCGCCGGGTGGCCGCGACCGTCAGGGCATCCAGCGCCGGGGGCAGGTCGGGTGTGACGAGCGACGGCGACGGTACGTCGGAGTGCACGTGCCGGTAGGCGATGGAGATGGCGGTCTCGCCGGAGTACGGCGGAGCGCCGGTGAGCATCTCGTACAGCAGGATCCCGGCGGAGTAGACATCGCTGCGCGGCGTCGCCGTTCCGGACTCGACCTGCTCGGGAGACAGGTAGGCCACGGTGCCGATCAGGACGTCGCCGCTGCGGGTGGCCGCGCTGCCCGCCGCCACGGCGCGGGCCAGCCCGAAGTCGGCCACCTTGACCACGCCGTCCTGGCTGATCAGCACGTTCTCCGGCTTGATGTCGCGATGCACGAGGCCGGTGCGGTGCGCCGCGGTCAGTCCGGCGAGCACCGGTTCCAGGACGGCGAGCGCCTCCGCCGGTGACAGCCGGCCTCGTTCGACGAGCAGGTCGCGCAGGGTGTGACCCTGGACCAGCTCCATCACCAGGAAGGCGTGGGTGCCGTCGGTGCCCTGGTCGAAGACCGAGACCACGTTGATGTGCGACAGGCGGGCGGCGGCGCGGGCCTCCCGGGTGAACCGGTCGACGAAGGCCTGGTTGCCCCCGAGGCTCGGGGTCATCACCTTGATCGCCACCCGGCGGTCCAGCCGCAGATCCACCCCGGCGTACACGGTGGACATACCGCCCTCGGCGAGCCGCTCGTCGATGCGGTACCGGCCCTCGAGCACGACGCCACGCATGGCGTCGATCAGGGTCGCGTCCACGACCGGCCAGTCTACGGTCGGTGAGCGCCGTTGGCCGGGACGCGGCGGGGGAAGGCGGCGATGACCGGCGCGAACGCCGCCACCGACTCCGGCCCGAGGTCGGCCAGGCTGACGATCGCGGTGTGTACGCCGGCCTCGGCCAGCTCGCGGAACCGCCCGACGTGGCCCTCGACCGTCCCGGCCAGCACCGCTTCGGCGTACGCCTCGGGCGTGCTGCCCCTCGGCCGGTGGGTCTCGACGGCGGCTGCTGGATCGGACGCACACAGCACAGTCGACAGGTGGGTCACCTCGATCTCGGCCAGCGGCCGGTCCACCGCGGCACAGTGCGCGGCGAGCACGGACAGCTTGTGCCGCACCACCTCCGCCGGCCCGAAGAGGTTGCAGGCGTCGGCGTACTGCGCCACGAGCCGCAGCGTCCGCCGTTCACCCTGCCCGCCGACGAGAAGCGGGAGCCGGCTCTGGACCGGGCGCGGGTAGCAGATGGCCTCCGGGACGCTGACCCGCCGACCGGTGTACGACGGGGCGCCCGGCCCCCACATGAGCGGCAGCAGCTCGAGCACGTCGGCCAGTAGGTCCAACCGCTCACCGCGAGGCGGGAAGTCGAAGCCGTACAACCGGTGCTCCCGCTCGAACCAGCCGGCCCCGAGCCCGCAGACCGCCCGCCCACCGGACAGCACGTCGAGCGAGGCGACGATCTTGGCCAGGTGGGCCGGCGTCCGGTAGGTGACCGGGCTGACGAGGGCGCCGACCCGGCAGCGCGTGGTGGCCGCCGCCAGGAAGCCGAGTGCGGTGTAGGCGTCGAGCATCGGATCCCACTCCCGACCGACCTGCGGAATCTGCAGCATGTGGTCCATCACCCAGAGGCTGGCGAAGCCGGCCGCCTCGGCCGCCTGAGCGACCGCGGTCAGCCCCACACCGATGTCAGACGCCCAGTCGTAGCGGGAGATCTGCAGTCCGAACCGCAGCGGCATCGGGTCCTCCTCCTGTCGGGCGGCCGCGGCGGGTGCGTCGAGCAGGGCGGGCGGGACCACCGTGACCGGGCCGGCGTCGTGGACAGCGGCGTACCCCTCGACCTCGAGCGCGGCCCGCGCCACCTCATAGCTCGCCAGCTGCGCGGTCAGCACCTTCGCCGGAACTGGTGCCGCCCGCCCTCGGTTGCGCTGGCGGCAGGCCGCGGCGGCGGTGTCGAACCGGACGGCGTGACAGGGCACGCGATGGCGGGCGGCCAGATCCCGGTACGCCGCCCGCCGCGCTGGATCGAGGCCGAGGGTGTCGGCCACGGTGAACAACCCGCGCCGGAGGCGGCGTTCCAGCACCAGGTCCAGCACGTCGAAGGCGTCCTTACCGGCCCGCTGGTCGTACGGTCCCTCCCCGACGAGGGCGCGCAGCCCGTCCGACGACACGATCTGCTCGGGGCGGAATTCCGCCTCGGCCCAGGTCGACTTCCCGGCGCCCGACGGCCCGACCAGCAGCACCAGGCAGCGGGTCGGTAGCCGGATACTCACCCCGCCATGATGGTGGGCGTGGATGTGCGGCCCTGGCCAGGTGTAGACGTGCTCGACAGACTGGCCGGTGGTGCCCGCGCGACGGTCTTCGGAGCTCGACGGGGTGATCACGACCTGGTGGTCCGGCGGTCCAGCCGATCACCGGCCGCGCTGGACTGGGAGCTCGACCTCGTCGCGCACCTCGCCGAGCATGACCTGCGGGTGCCCCTTACCGTGCCGTCGGCCGATGGGCGACGGCATGTCGACGGCGTCGTCGTTCAGGAATTCCTGCCGGGTCGCCCGCCGGTCTCCGACGACGACTGGCGCGCCGTGGTGGATCTGCTGTGCCGGATGCACGAGCTGACGCGCGGTTGGCCGCAACGCCCGGGTTTCGCCTCCAGCCGAGGGCTGCAGCAGCGCGACACCGGCGGCGACGTCGACCTGTCGGCCATGCCACCGGCCGCCAAGGCTGCGGTCCGGAAGGCCTGGCGGCGGGCCGACACCGGCGAGGAGTGCGCCATCCACGGCGACGTCGGTGGCGGCAACGTGCTGGTCCACCGCGGGGTGGCGGGGCTGATCGACTGGGACGAGTCGCGGGTCGACCTGCCGCTGTTCGACTACGCGCACCTACCCTTCGACGTTGCGGATGACGTCGTGCGGGCCGGTGTGGCCTGGGAGGCCGCGACCTGTTGGCTCGCCGAACCCGAGTACGCCGCCCGCCGGCTGGACGAGCTGCATGTGCTCAACATGCAGTAATGTGCGAAGCATGACCAAGATGATTCAGATCCGCAACGTGCCTGATGAATGGCACCGGGTCCTCAAGATCCGCGCGGCGGAGCAGGGCACGTCGCTGTCGGAGTACCTGCTCAGGGAGGTCATCCAGCATGCGTCCCGCCCCTCCATGCAGGAGGCCTTGGCCGCCATCATGCGGGACAAGCCGGTGACGGCCGGGCCCGATGGCGCGCAGATCATCAAGGATATGCGAGAGGGGCGGTGATCGTCGTCGACTCGTCGGCGATGGTCGATCTGCTCCTGCTCCGAGGAAAGGCGCCGGTGATCGCGACGCACCTCGACACGAACGCGGGTGCAGTATTCGTGCCGCACCTGCTCGACGTGGAGGTGGCAAGTGCGCTGTGGCGACACGCACTCGCCGGGCTGATCGACCAGGCGCGGCTGGCCCTGGCCGTTGCCAGACTGTTGTCGTTGCCGCTACGCCGGTTCGGACACGAGCTGCTCATCGCCCGTGCCCTGGAACTGCGGGCGAACGTCACGGCGTACGACGGCGTGTTCCTGGCCCTGGCCGAGGCGCTCGGGGCGAGGTTGCTGACCTCCGACGCCCGGCTGGCCGACGTGCCGGGACACCGAGTCGAGGTCGTGGTCGTCTAAGCGGTGGTCAGCAGGTCGGCCGGCACGTCGGTCACGTCGGACACGCCACACAGGGCCATGGCCACGCTCAGCGAGCCGGCCAGCTCGCCAAGCACCTCGCGCACGCCCTCGGCGCCGCCCACTGCCAGGCCCCAGATCGTCGGCCGAGCGACGAAGGCGGCACGGGCGCCGAGGGCCAGCGCGGTGAGGACGTCCGAACCCCGCCGTACGCCGCCGTCGACGTACACCTCGACCTGATTGCCCACCGCGTCGACGACCTCGGGCAGGGCGTGGGCGGAGGCGATCGCCGGGTCCGCCTGCCGGCCCCCGTGTGTTGACACCCAGACCGCAGAGGCGCCGGCGTCGACGCAGCGCTGCGCGTCGTCGGCGCGCAGGACGCCCTTGACGACGACCGGCATGTCGGTCAGGCCGGCGAAGTGCTCGATGTCGTCGAACGTCCAGCTCGCCATCGTCTCCAGGGCCGCCCCCAGCGTGCTGCCGGGTCCGCCCTCGCCCCTCGGGTGGTTGGCCATCGTGATCCGCGGCGGCAGCACGAAGTCGTTGGCCGCGTCGCGGAGCCGACGGCCCAGCACCGCGAGGTCGGCGGTGACCACCAGGGCCCGGTAGCCGGCCTGGGCCGCCCGCCGGACCAGCTCGTCGGTGTACGCCGGGCTGTGCACGCGGTAGAGCTGGAACCACTTCGGGCCGTCCGACGCCGCGGCTACCTCGCCCAGCGACCGGGTCGCGGTCGTGGACACGACCATCAGGGCGTCGGCCGCAGCGGCGCCCCGGGCGGTCGCGGTTTCGCCGTCGGGATGGGCCATGCCGTGCAGGGCCCAGGGAGCCACGCCGATCGGCAGGGCGACCGGCGTACCGAGCAGGGTCGTGGCGGTGGACACCGAAGAGGCGTCGCGCAGGATGCGAGGCCGCAAGCGCCAGCGCAACCAGGCGCTCGTGCTCTCGGCCAGCGTGGTTTCGGACTCCGCGCCACCTGCGTAGTAGTCGTAGACCTCGCGCGGCAGCAGTGCTCGAGCACGATCATGCAGCGCGTCGACGTCCACGGGGGAACCCTAGAACGACCGCTCGGCAGGCGGCATGCAAGGCTTTCCGCTCGTGAGCACCGCCACCGAGGACATCGCCTGGTTGTCCGTCCCCGAGGTCGCCGACCGGCTCGGGATCGGTGTCAGCCGGGTGCACCAGTTGCGCCGCGATCGCCAGCTGATCGGCCTCCGGCGCGAGGACGGCCTGCGGATCCCCGCGGACTTCCTGGACGGCGCGGCAGTGGTCAAACATCTGCCCGGCGTCCTGACGCTGCTCGCCGACGGAGGCTACAGCGACGAGGAGGCCGTCGGCTGGCTGTTCACCGCCGAGCCGTCGCTACCGGGAACGCCGATCCAGGCGCTGCGGGACAACCGCGGCACCGAGGTCAAGCGCCGGGCGCAGGCCAGCGCCCTCTGACGCCGCGTGCGAATCACCTACCTCGCCGTCCTCGCCGGGTGCCTGCTCGGGACGCTCCCGCTGGAGCTGTTCCTGCAGACCCGGGTCTACGCCCGCTGGCGGCGGTGGCTGGCGGCCCTGCTGCCGGGGTTCGTCGTCTTCGTGGCGTGGGACCTGTATGCCATCGGCGCCGGCCACTGGTCCTTCGACCCTGAGCGCATCGTCGGTCTGGTGCTGCCAGGAGGCATCCCCCTGGAGGAGGTGCTCTTCTTCGTCGTGATCCCGACCTGTGCGCTGTTGGCCTTCGAAGCGGTCCGGCGTACGACGGGGTGGACGGCGGGGGACGAGCCGTCGTGACGTACACGTCGTTGTCGCTGCTCGGCCTCGTGGGGGCGGTGGCCGTCGATCTGGTCGTGCTGCGCACCGGTTTGGTCCGCCGGCGGCTGTTCTGGACGGCGTACGCGATCGTGCTGTTCTTCCAGCTCGTGACCAACGGCCTGCTCACCGGGTTGTCCGTCGTCCGGTACGACGAGGCGGCGATCCTGGGGCCACGGCTGGTGTTCGCCCCGGTCGAGGACCTGCTGTTCGGCTTCGCCCTGGTCCTGCTGACCTTGTCGACCTGGGCGTGGCTCGGCCGCCGCCCCGTGGGGCGGCGGTAGCTTCTCGGCCGACGGCGGTCATCGACTCGGGTGTCGTTCGCGGCGCGTTCACCCAGTGGCCCGTGGCGTTCGCCTGCGGTCCCTAGCGTGCGACGATGCCTCGTCACAGACGCCTGCCCGCCGTGTTGACCGCCCTCGCCACAGCGGGCGTGCTGGTGACCGCGACAGCCGGGTCCGCCGCGGCCCTGCCGGCGCCGACCCGGATCTCGCTGGTGCCGATCGGCACCTACGCGACCGGCATCTTCGACGGTGCGGCCGCGGAAATCGTGGCGCACGACCCGCAGACCCAACGGCTGTTCGTCGTCAACGCGAACCTCGGGCTGGTCGAGGTGCTCGACATCGCCGATCCGAGCAACCCGACACTGGTCACGACGATCGAGGCCAGCGGTGAGGTGAACAGCGTCGCAGTCCGCGACGGGGTCGTCGCCGCGGCGGTGCAGGCCGACCCGGTCCAGGAGCCGGGACGGGTGGAGCTGTTCGACACCGACGGCACTCTGCTGGCCGGTGTCACGGTGGGCGCGCTTCCGGACATGGTCACGTTCACCCCGGACGGCCGCACGATTCTGGTCGCCAATGAGGGTGAACCGGCGGGGTACTGCCCGGGTGACGCCGGTGACCCGGAGGGTTCGGTCAGCGTCATCGACGTCTCGGCCGGCGCCGCAGCGGTGACGCAGGACGACGTCCGCACCGCGGACTTCGCCGCCTACAACGGCTCCGCAGACGAGCTCCGGGCGGCGGGCATCCGCATCTTCGCCCCGGCGCGAGCGTCGCACAGGACCTCGAGCCGGAGTACGTCGCGGTGGACGCCGACTCGGCGACGGCGTGGGTCACGCTGCAGGAGAACAACGCGCTCGCGGTCGTAGACATCGCGACGGCGACGGTGACCGACCTCCTCCCGCTGGGCTACAAGGACCACTCGACGGTCCGCAACGCCTTCGACGCGAGCAACGAGGACGACGGCGTGAACATCCGGCCCTGGCCGGTGAACGGCATGTACATGCCCGACGGGATGGACTCCTATCAGAGGGGCGGTAGCACGTTCCTCGTCACGGCCAACGAGGGGGACGCGCGCGACTACGAGTGCTTCGCCGAGGAGGAGCGGATCGGCGACCTGACGCTCGACCCGGCGGCCTTCCCGTTCGCGGAGCGCCTGCAGGCCGACGAGCGACTGGGCCGCCTGCAGACGACGACCGCGTCCCCCACGACGTCTCCGGCCACGGAGCTGTACTCCTTCGGGGCCCGCTCGTTCTCGATCTGGGACGACACCGGGCAGCTGGTGTTCGACAGCGGCAGCGCCTTCGAGCGGATCACCGCTGCGTCGAACCAGGCGGTCTTCAACGCCACCAACGACGACAACGACAGCTTCGACAGCCGCAGCGACGACAAGGGGCCGGAGCCGGAGGGCATCGAGATCGGGAATGCCTTCGGGAGCACCTACGCGTTCATCGGCCTGGAGCGGGTCGGCGGCATCGTGGTCTACGACATCACCTCGCCGACGCGGCCGCGCTTCGTCGAGTACGAGAACAACCGCCACTACGAAGGCGATCCGGAGGCCGGTACCGCCGGAGACCTTGGCCCGGAAGGGATCGCCTTCATCGCCGCCGGCGACAGCCCGGTGGCGCTGCCGCTGCTCGCCGTAGCCAACGAGGTCAGCGGAACGACGACCCTCTACGAGGTGCGGCCGGGCTACGGGCGCTGAGTGCCCGGCGGCGGCCGCTGACCGCGCCGCTCCCGAACCGCCCGCACCCAGCCGGGTCCCGCGACGGCTGCCCGCCGGGCCGGACCGACGCGCACCCGGCGAGTGAACACGTCGTAGTCGGCGTGCTCGATCTCGTCCAGGATGGCGCCGTAGAGCCGGTACGCCGTCAGCACGCAGTCCCGGCTGTCCGGCACGAGCAGGTCGATTCCCGGCGCGGCCTCAGCGTACAACCGGCGCGTGCGGTCGATCTCGAAGGCCATCAGCCGGCGGAAGGCGCCGTCGACCCGGCGCCTAGCCAAGGCCTCACGGTCCAGGCCGTGCGCAGCCAGATCCTCCAGCGGCAGGTAGACCCGGCCCCGGTCGAGATCCTCGCCGACGTCGCGCAGGAAGTTGGTCAGCTGGAAGGCCTGGCCCAGGGCGACGGCGTACGGCTCGGCGTCGGTGTGCCGCACGGTGGTCTGCAGCACGCGGACCATCTGCAGGCCGACGACCGCGGCGGATCCCCACATGTACCGCTCGAGGTCGGCGTACGTCGGGTAGACGCCGACGGTCAGGTCCATCCGCATCGAGGCCATGAAGTCCTCGAACCAGATCTGCGGGATGTCCCACCGCCGGGCGGTGTCCAGGACGGCGCGCACCACCGGCTCCGCCGACACACCACCCCGCAGATCCGCTCCCAGCCGGTCGAGAGCGGCCGCCGCCGCGGCCGCGCCGCCGTGATCGACCAGGTCGTCGGCGTAGCGCGCGAAGCCGTACAACGCGTGCACAGCGGGTCGCTTGTGGGCCGGCAGCAGCAGGGTGGCCAGGTAGTACGTCCGACCGTGCCGGGCGTTGAGCCGTCGACAGGTCTCGTACGACGCTGCCAGCTCGACGTCTACAGCCACGCGCGCGACCGGTACGCCGGGTCGGGTCCGGTGATCCGCTCGGCGGCCAGCCGCCCCGAGACGAGGACCATGGGGACACCCACGCCAGGGGTGGTGGCCGAGCCGGCGAAGACCACGTTGTCCCACCCGCGTGGGTAGTTGCGTGGTCGAAACGGCCCGGTCTGGGCCAGGGTGTGCGCCAGCGAGAATGGCGCGCCCGCGGCCAGTCCGGTCGCCGCCCAATCTGCCGGCGTGATGAACCGCTCCACCTCGATGTCGTCGGCCAGGCCGGCGTACCCCCGGACCTCCAGGGTCGACATCAGTTCGTCCCGGTAGCGGGGGCCGATGGCGGCCCAGTCGATGTCCCAACCGGTGTGCGGCGCCGGTGCCAGCACGTGGTAAGTGTGCCGGCCGGCCGGGGCGAGCGTCGGATCGGTACGGGTCGCGTTCGTGACGAGCAGGCTCGGATCGCGCATCAGCCGGCCGCGGTCGATCACGTCCCGGAACGTCTCCCGCCACGCCGACCCGAAGTGGATGTTGTGGTGGGTGAGCCGGTCGTAGCTTCGCGCCGAGCCCAGCTGGAGCACCACGCACGAGGGCGCAAACCGCAAGCGGCGCAAGCGTTTCGGCTCACAGCCGAGGAGGGCCGGCCATGCGGTGGGCAGGTCCGCGGTCACGACGACGGCGTCGGCCGGGATGCGTTCGCCGTCGGCAGTGAGTACGGCGCTGGCCCGGCGGCCGGTCAGCTCGATCCGCTCGACGGCACAGCCGTAGCGCAGGTCCACCCCGTGCTTGCCGGCCGCCCCGGCCAGCGCCTGGGGCAGCGCGTGCATTCCACCGACCGGCGCGAGGACACCGGCGACGGAGTCCATGTAGGCGATCACGGCGTACAGCGCTCGGGCGTCGTACGGCGACAGTCCGGCGTACATCGCCTGGAAGCTGAACAACCGCCGCAACCGCTCGTCGTGCAGGTACTCACCGACCTTCGCCGCCCACCCACGCAGGCCGCCGAGCGCGGCCAGCCGGCCCAGCGCGGGAGCGGACAGGGACAGCGGGGAGTCGAGGTTGCGGTCGATGAAATGCCGCAACTCGACCCGGTAGAGGTCGGTGACGAACTCGACGAACCGCAGGTAGCCGGCGGCTTCGCGGCCGCCGGCGACCCGCTCCACCTCCGCCGCCATCGCCTCGACGTCGGCGTGCACGTCCACCGTGCTGCCGTCGGCGAAGAAACCGCGGTACGCCGGACGCACCGGCTGGAGGTCGAGCCAGTCGGTGAGCTCCTCGCCGACGCAGTCCAGGGCGTCGGCGACCAGCTCGGGCATGGTGAACACCGTGGGGCCGGTGTCGAACTCGTAGCCGTCCAGGGACAGCCGGCCGGCCCGCCCGCCAGGGCCACCGGCCCGTTCAAGGACGGTGACCTGCCGGCCGGTGCCAACCAGCCGGAGGGCGGCGGACAGTCCGGCGAGCCCGGCGCCGACGACCACCACGTGGTCGGTCCGGCCGGGCACGGTACGCACGGCCGCCACAGTAGGCGGGCTGTCCGGCCCAGGCCGGTTCAGGCGTGGCGGGCGGTGGCCTGCGTGGCCAGGTCGGTCAGCACCTGCGCAGCCGCCGGCTCGACGTCGCCGGTGCCGAGCGCCGCGACCCCCTGCTCCAGCCGTCGGGCGATGAGGGTCTCCACCCGCGCCCGGGCGCCGCTGCGGTCGATCGCCGCGCGCAGCCGCTCGACGCTGTCCGCGTCGAGCAGGGGATCGCCGAGCATCGACGCGATCAGGTCGACGTCGGACGAGTCGCCGTGTTCCAGGGCGAGGGCGACCAGCACTGTTTTCTTGCCCTCCCGCAAGTCGTCGCCGGCCGGTTTGCCGGTCAACGACGGGTCGCCGTACACGCCGAGCAGGTCATCACGCAGCTGGAACGCCTCTCCGACCGGGATGCCGTACGCGCTGTAGCGGGCCAGCAGCGCGTCGGAGCAGCCGTGCAACAGCCCGCCGACGTGCAGTGGCCGCTCCACGGTGTACTTCGCGCTCTTGAAGCGGGCCACGTGCAACGCCCGCTCGGCGCTCACCGCGGGCTGCGCCTGGGCCAGCACGTCAAGGTACTGCCCGGCCATCACCTCCGTACGCATGGCGTCGTAGGCATTCCGGGCCCGTTGCACTGCCTCCGGAGGCACCGTGGACCGGGCCAACATCTCATCGGCCCACACCAGGGCGAGATCGCCGAGCAGGATCGCGGTGGCCCGGCCGTAGCCGGAAGGCGAACCGGTCAGCCCCTGGGTGCGATGCAGCTCGGCGAACAGCTCGTGGACCGCCGCCTCCCCGCGCCGGGTCGCCGAGGAGTCCATCACGTCGTCGTGGATGAGCGCGCCCGCGTGCACGAGTTCCAGGGCCGCGACCGCGGTCACCACGCGTGCGTCGTCCTCGGGGCGCCCCCCGGCGCCACGCCAGCCCCAGTAGGCGAACGCCGGACGCAGCCGCTTGCCGCCGTTCAGCACGAAGTCGCGGATGGCCTGCCCGACCGGCGCCAGGTCCGGTGAGATAGCGGCGAGCTCGTCGGAGCGCTCGGCCAAAAAGGCGGCGAGGGCGGCACCCACCCGCTCGCGCAGGACGGCCGGATCCGGTGCGGTCACCGATGCAGTATGTCCACCGCCCCGAGGACCTCGACGCCCCCGGTATTAGCGTGACGGACCAGGAGACCGACGCCGAGGCGGTCTAGGGAGCGAGGAAGCATGACCGCCGACGTATTCTCCGCCGCGGAGGCGGCGATATGACCGAGCAGGTCACGGTGCAGGGCGTCGGCCGGGTCGAAGCCCGGCCCGACACCGCCCTGGTCGAGTTGGGGGCCGAAGGGCGCGGCGAGTCGGTGGAGGCCGCGCTGTCCATCGCCTCGCGCGCCATCACCGCGATGGCCGGCGCGCTGCGCGAGCAGGGCTTGGACGAGAACGACCTGCGTACGCAGGGGCCGTCGACGTACACCATGACCGACGATGCCGGGCGGGTGAACGCCTACGTCTGCTCCTTCCAGCTGACCGCACGGGTCACCGACACCGCCCGGGCCGGCGAGCTGCTCGGTCGGTGCGTCACCCAGGCCGGTGATGCCGGCCGGGTGCACGGGGTCACCTTCGTCGTCTCGGAGCGGGCCGAGCACCAGCGACAGGCGCGGATGCTTGCCGTGGCCGATGCCCGGGCCCGCGCCGAGCAGCTCGCCGAGCTGGTCGGCCGCAGCCTCGGCCGGGCCACGAAGGTGACCGAGACCGGCTCCGGCGGCGGCCCGCCACGACCGATGCACAAGGCCATGTCCCTGTCCATGGAGTCCGCGCCCGACGTCGAGGCGGGGGTGGAGCAGGTGTCTGTGAGCGTCGAGGTCACCTGGGTCTTCGCCGACTGACCCGTGCACGAGGGGGCCATGCTCGACAAGGGCGAGTACTTCCGGCGGTGGGCGCAGCTGCACGGCGACTACGACCCCGCTGCGCACCTGCTGTCCCGGACCTGGCTCACGACCGTGTACGCCGTCGCCCGCCACTGTCGCGGCGTCCCGCCGCTCTGCATCACCGCAGCCGGTGTGGTCGTCGCGATCGCGGTCCCGCTGCTCGCCGCGCGCGGCTGGGTCGTCCTGGCAGCGGTGGCGGTGCTGGCCTCGGGCTTCCTCGACTCGCTCGACGGGGCGGTCGCCGTCGGCACCGCCCGGGACACTCGCCTGGGCTTCGTCCTGGACTCGGTGGCCGATCGGGTCAGTGACACGGCGTACGTCCTCGCGTTCTTCGTGCTCGGGGCACCGGGCTGGTTGTGTGCGACGGCGGCGGGCCTCTGCGCGTTGCAGGAGTACCTGCGGGCCCGCGCCGCTGCGGCCGGGATGACAGAGATCGGCATCGTCACGGTGTTCGAGCGGCCGACCAGGATCGTGCTCGCCGCTGTGGTCCTGGCCGGCGGAGCCGTCCCGGGCATGTCCATCCACGCGGTTGTCGGGGCAGGCGCGACGGCCTGGGCCGCCTTGGCTGCAGTTGGCCTGGGGCAGCTGAGCCGAGCCGTCCACCGTGCCCTCAGCTGACCCTCGGGGCCGGCCTGAGAGAATTCTCATCTAGCCCTCATTGCGTTCTCATCCGCCCGCGGGTTACTGCTGGCATGACTGCACGTCTTCGCACCCTTGCGACCGCCGCCGTCGTGTTGCTGGTCCCGATCGTCGTGGCGTCCCCGGCCGCGGCCGAAGCCCCCCTTGACGTCATCGTGGCCGAGGCGGTGCCCGCAAGTGACCGGGCCGAGCGGGCCGTTCGCGCTGCGGGCGGTCAGGTCGGTCGGCCGCTGGGCCTGATCGGCGGGTTCTCCGCCACGATCCCCGAGGCTGCGTGGGCCGCGGTGCAGGCCTCCCCGGCCGTGGCCGGGCTGTGGACCGACGGCTCGGTGCAGCTGACCGACTACGACGCCAACCTGGAGCAGTACGACCGGCTGCCGCCGAACCGCGTGTGGCGTCAGGCCATCGGCCTGCCATCTGTGCCGCCGGGTACGAACGGCGCGGGCGTCACCGTCGCGGTGCTCGACACGGGGATCACCAGGCACCCGGATCTGCAGAACCGCGTCAAGGCGCGGGTGGACCTCACGCCCGACGGCGGCGGGTACGACACGTACGGGCACGGCACGCACATGACGGGCCTCGTGGCCGGCAACGGGCAGCGCTCCAGTGGTCAGTGGGTCGGTGTGGCTCCGGGAGCCAGTGTCGTCCCAGTCCGGATCGCGGAATGGAACGGCGCCACCGACATCTCCGAGGTGCTGGGTGCGCTGGAATGGATCTACAACAACCGAACTCGTTACGGCATCCGGGTACTGAACCTGTCCTTCGGCACGGACTCCACGCAGAAGCACCAGCTCGATCCGTTGAATCACGCAGTCCAGCGGCTCTGGAGCGCCGGCGTGATGGTCGTCGTCGCGGCCGGTAACCGCGGCCCTGGCGGGCAGAACATCGACAAACCGGGTGACGACCCGTTCGTGGTGACCGTCGGCGCAGCCGACACCAAGAACACCGTGGGCACGACCGACGACGTGCTGGCCGAGTTCAGCAGCCACGGACCGACCGGCGAGAACGTTGCCAAGCCCGACCTCGTGGCGCCGGGCATCAGCATCGTCTCCCATCGCGCGACCGGGAGCACCCTTGACCAGATGCGCCCGGCGGCGCGGGTCGGCACGTACTACTTCAAGGGCCACGGCACGTCGCAGGCCACCGCGATCGTCTCCGGGGTCGCGGCCCTGATGTTCCAGGCCGCCCCGACCATGACGCCGAACGAGGCCAAGGCAGCGTTGGTTGGGACCACGTCCCCGGGTCTCGGCGGGCAGCCGGGTGCCGGCTCGGGCCTGGTCAACGCGGCGGCCGCGGTGGAGGCGGCCCGCACCCGGGCCTACCAGCGCAACCCGGCCAACGTCGGGCTCGAGCGGTCTGCGGGGACGGGGTCGATCGACTCCAGCCGTGGCGGGTCGAAGCCCTACACAGATCTGAATGGCGACGGGGTACCGGAGCAGGTCTCCGGCAACATCGATGCCTTGGGCAACACGTTCGACAGCACCGCGTGGGCGGCCCGGCCGTGGAATGCGAGCACTGCCCCGAACTCCCCGTGGGCGCCCTACATCAACGTCTCCGCCGGGTGGCGCACCACACCGTGGACTCCGGACGCCTGGGCCGGACTGGGCTGGGACGAGCCGTCGTGGACCGCCCAATCGTGGCGTGACGCCGGACTGGACCCCGGAAACTGGACGGCCCAATCCTGGCGCAGCGAGGCATGGAACTAGCGCCGCACGCCCCGGCTGGGATCCTCGGGTGAGTCAGCCGGGAGGTTGGCCCACCCGCGCCCGCGTCCTCATCGCTGCGGTCATCCTCGTCGGGGCGGTCACGCTGGCGTTTCGCCTCCCGGACATTGCGGCGTGGACCCTGCTCGACCTGGGGTTGTGCGCGGGCCTCGTGGCCCTCGTCGCCATCGGTGAGCTGTTCCAGCTGGAGCTGCCCTACCGCAGCGAGAAGGTCACGTTCTCCATCAGCGACGCCATCTGGACGGC
>JACCSC010000118.1 GCA_013813215.1 Geodermatophilaceae bacterium
CCGGCCGGCCCGCCGCCGACGACCAGGACGTCGGTGTGCGCGAAGGTCTTGTCGTAGCGCGCGGTGTCGGCCTCGGCCGGCAGGGCGCCCTTCCCGGCCAGGGTGCGTACCCGCAGCCCGTCGTGCGCCTCGATCTCGGTGGCCCGCACCATCGGCTCCCCCGGGCCCGACAGCACCTGGACGAAGACGTTGGACTCCTCGGCACCGGCCGAGATCAGCCCGCGCGGCCGCCCGGTGTAGATGCCCTGCGACCACACGCGGCGCCCGGATCGGAGCAGGGCCGCAGCCAGCGAGTCGCCGGCCTCGGCGTTCAGATCCTCCCCGTCGACCTCGATGTTCACCCGATCACCGGCCGCGTCGCGCCCGGCGGGTACGCCGCCGCGATCTCGTACGTCACCGTGTGTCGGACGGCGTTGAACCAGCGCTGGCAACCCGCGCGGTGCAGCCAGCGTTCGGCGAACCAGCCCTTGGAGTTGTCCCTGACGAACAGATACGCCGCCCAACCCGCGTCGTCCACGGCCGACGGGTCATCCGGGTACGCGACGTGCGCCTGGCCGCCGTAGTGGAACTCGGTCTCCTCGCGCTCACCGCACCACGGACATGGAATCAGCATCAGTGCGCCACCGCGGCGGCGCCGTGCTCGTCGATCAGCGCCCCGGTGGCGAAGCGTTCCATGGTGAACGGCGCGGCCAGCGGGTGCGGGCGGTCGTGCGCGATGGTGTCCGCGAACACCGAACCGACCCCCGGGGTCGCCTTGAAGCCGCCGGTCCCCCAGCCGCAGTTCACGTACAGCCCGGCGTACGGCGTCAGCCCGACGATAGGCGAGGCGTCCGGCGACACGTCCACGATCCCGCCCCAGGTCCGCAGCACGTGCGCCCGGGCGAAGATCGGGAACAGCTCGACCGCCGCGGCCATCTGGTGCTCGATGACCGAGAACGAGCCGCGCTGGCCGTAGCCGACGTAGCTGTCGATTCCCGCCCCCATCACCAGCTCGCCCTTGTGCGCCTGCGACACGTAGACGTGCACCGCGTTGGACATGACGACGGTGTCGAGGACCTGGTCGAGCAGCTCGGAAACCAAGGCCTGCAACGGATAGCTCTGCAACGGCAGCCGGATGCCGAGGGTGGACAGCAGCACGCTGCTGTGCCCGGCGGCGGCGAGCGCCACCCGGCCGGCCCGGATCGGGCCGCGCGCGGTATCCACGCCGACCACCCGCTCGCCCTCGCGCCGCAGCCCGGTGACCTCGCAGCCTTGGATCAGGTCGACGCCCAGTGCGTGCGCCGCCCGTGCGTAGCCCCAGGCCACCCAGTCGTGCTTGGCGATGCCGGCCCGCGGCTGGTACGTCGCTCCGAGCACGGGGTAGCGCACGTCGGTCGAGATGTCGATGATGGGCGCGAGCTTCTGCACGTCCTCGGGACCGAGCCACTGCGCGTCGATCCCGTTGAGCTGGTTGGCGTTCACCCGGCGGCGGCCCTCGCGGACGTCGCCGAGGCTGTGGGCCAGGTTGAGCACGCCGCGCTGACTGAAGGCGATGCTGCAGTCGAGTTCGGCTTCGAGACCCTCCCACAGTTTCAGGGCGTGCTCGTAGATGCCGGCGCTCTCGTCCCACAGGTAGTTCGACCTGATGATCGTGGTGTTGCGGGCCATGTTGCCGCCGCCCAACCAGCCCCGCTCGACCACGGCGACGTTGGTGATGCCGTGCTCCTTGGCCAGGTAGTAGGCCGTGGCCAGTCCGTGTCCCCCGGCGCCCACGACGACGACGTCGTACGCCGGCTTCGGCTCGGCCTCGGCCCACAAAAAGTTGGGGTGGTCGGGCAGCCGCGGCGTGACCTGCCACCCGCTCACGAACGCAACCTCACCATGCCCGGGTCGAACAGCGGCTCGGCCGCCACGACGGCGGGAATCCGGTCGTCGAAGTAGCCGATGTGCAGCGTCGTACCGGGGTCGCTCAGCTCAGGAGGCAGCCAGGCGTACGCGATTCCAGTCCCGACGGTGTAGCCGTACGCCGCGCTAGTCACGTACCCCACGCAGCGGTCGGCGTCGTACACCGGCTCCTTGCCGAGCGCGACCTTGGCCGGGTCCGCGATGGTCAAGCAGCACAAGCGGTTTCGCACCGGCGCGTCGGCCAATGCCGCTCGGCCCAGGAAGTCCTTGTCCATCCGAACGGCGAAGTCCAACCCCGCCTCGGTCGGGTAGTGGTCCCACGTCATGTCGGCACCGAAGGAGCGGTAGCCCTTTTCCAGTCGCAGGCTGACGAAGGCCCCCCGCCCGCCGGCCAGGATCCCGTGCTCCTGCCCCGCCGCCCACAGCGTGTCCCACAACCGCTCGCCCTGGTCGGCGCTCGTGTACAGCTCGTAGCCGAGCTCGCCGACGTACGACAGTCGCAAGGCGGTCACCGGCACCATGCCGACGTACGCCTCCTGGGCCCGGAAGTACCGGAAGCCGTCGGCGGAGAAGTCGTTGCGGGACAACGACTGCACGACGTCGCGGGCCTTCGGTCCCCAGACCCCCAGACAGCACGTCCCGGCCGTGACGTCGCGGACCTGGACCGCGCTGTCGTCGGGCCGGTGCCGATGCAGCCAGTCGACATCGAGCATTCCGTTGCCGCCGACCTGGTAGCGCTCTGCCCCGAGCCGACTGACCGTGACGTCGCTGCGGATCCGCCCCCGCTCGTCGAGCAGCAGGCAGTACGTGACCGAACCGACCGATTTGTCGACGTTGCCGGTCGTGAGCCACTGCAGGTACGCCGTCGCGCCGGGGCCGCTCACCTCGATCCGCTCGAGCGCCGTCATGTCGTAGAGCGCGACGCGCTCCCGGGTCGCCTGCGCCTCGGCCCCGACGACGGGCGACCAGTAGCGAGCCGCCCACCCGTTCGGGGTGGTGATCTCCCGGCCGGCCAGCAGCGGCTCGTTGGTGGCGTACCACTGCGGCCGTTCCCAGCCGCTCGCCTCCAGGAACACCGCGCCGAGCGCGACCTGCCGGCGGTGGAACGGGCTGACCCGCAACGGTCGCGGCTCCTCCATGGGCTGCAAGGGATGCAGTACGTCGTACACCTCGACGAAGTTCTGGCTGCCGCGAGCCAGCACGTAGTCCGGGGCGAGCTGGTGGCGCTCGAACCGGTTGACGTCGCTGTCGTGCAGGTCCGTCGACGGAGTGCCGGTCACGATCCACTCGGCGACCGCCCGGCCCACGCCCGCGGAGTGCGTGACCCAGACCGCCTCGGCGACCCAGAAGCCACGAACCTCGGAGGACTCACCGATCAGCGGCATGCCGTCGGTGGTGAACGAGAACAGGCCGTTGATGCCCTCGGCGACCGCAGCCTCCCGCAGAGCGGGCAGCAGCCGCACCGACTCCGTCCAGGCCGGCTCGAAGTCGGCGGCGGTGAAGTCCTGGATGCTCGGCATCACCTTGGCGTCAGCGTGGCGGGCGATCGCGGCCGGATCCACGGGCATCGGACGGTGGCCGTAGTAACCGATGCCGACCTGGTCGCCCCGCTCGCGGTAATACAGGTCGGCGTCCTGGTGGCGCAGGATCGGGCGCGGTACGCCGGTGTCGATCCGCTCCAGCTCGGCGACCGGTGTCGTCCACGCGTACTGGTGGGCCAGCGGCGTGAGCGGCAGCGGCATCCCTGCCATGGCGGCGACCCGCGGGCCCCAGATCCCGGCGCAGCAGACGACGACGTCGGCCGCGAACTCGCCCCGGTCGGTCACGACGGCGCGCACCCGGCCGCCGTCGCTGCGGACGTCGAGGACCTCGCAGTCCCCGAGGAAGCGCACGCCGCGAGCCTGCGCGGCTGCCGCCTGGGCGGACACCGCGGTCACCGGGTTGGCCAGCCCGTCGGTCGGGGTATGCAGGCCCCCCAGGATGCGCTCCGGGTCCAGCAGGGGATGCAGCTTGGCGCACTCCTGCGGGGAGACCACCCGGCCGGCAACGCCCCACGCGGACAGCCAGCCCTGCCGGCGGTGCAGGTCGGCCAGTCGCTCGGGTGTGGTGGCAACCTCCAGGCCCCCGACCTGGAGGAAGCCCGGCCGCCCCTGGTACTCCAGACGGCACAGTTTCTCGACGGTGTAGCGGGCGAGCTCGGTCATGGTCTTGCTCGGGTTCGCCTGGAAGACGAGACCCGGGGCGTGCGAACTGGACCCGCCGGTCGCGAACAGCGGTCCCTGGTCCAGCACCGTCACGTCGGTCCAGCCGAGGGCGGACATCTCGTCCGCGACCGACGCACCCACCACACCCGCCCCGATGACGACCACCCGCGGACCGGCCATGTCCAACCCCTTGTTCCTCTAGCCGCAACTACGTAGCAGCATACGCAACGTCAGCCCAGCCAGCTGTCGACCATCTCCTGGTTGTCCTCGACCCACTGCGCGGCGGCGTCCTCAGCATCCATCCCGTCCTCGGCGATCATCTTGGCCACGACGTTCTGGTCCTCGTTCGTCCAGTTGAACGCCGCGACGAGGTCGTAGGCCGGGCTGCCGGACTCCGCGAAGTCGGTGGCCACGATCTTGTCCAGCGTGTAGACGGGGTAGTCGCACGCGACCGCCTCGGGGTCCGCGTCGCAGCCGTCGGTGTACGGCGGCAGATCGACCTTGACCAGCGGCACCTCGGACAGGAACCACTGGGGGTCGTAGAAGTAGCCGAGCAGTGGCGTGCGGTTCTCCTCCGCCGAGCGGAAGGCCTGGATCAGCGCGGGCTCGCTGCCGGCGTACACCACCGTGTAGTTCAGGTCCAGGTTCGCCACGAGCGCTTCGTCGTTCGTGACGAAGGACGGGTCGCCGTCCAGCAGCTGCCCCTTGCCGCCGGACTCGGAGGTGACGAACAGGTCGGCGTAGGAGTTCAGGTTCTCCCAGTCGGTGATGTCCGGGTACTCCTCGGCCATCCACGGCGGGACGTACCAGCCGATGATCCCCATGTTGCCGTTCGGCCCGGCGTCCTGCGCGGTGCCCTGCTCCTCGATGTAGGTCTGCTTGAGGTCGTCGTGGCCCCAGTTCTCGATCACGACGTCGACCTCGCCACTGCCGAAGCCCTGCCAGGCCACCTCCTCCTTGAGCGACTTGTACTCCACGTTGCAGCCGAGCTGGGTGGCCGCGACGTGGCCGACCACGTGGGCCGAGGCCTCGTAGCCGACCCACGGGTTGATCGCGATGTCGAAGTCGCCGCACTCATCGGCCCCCTCGGGCGCGGCGGTCTCCTCGATGTCCCCTCCCCCGCAGGCCGTCAGGACCAGGCTTCCGGCGGCGATGAGCGCCGACAGTCGCAGCACCCGTGACTTCTCTGTCCTCATGTGGGCTCCTCTCGTCACCGTCGCCCCTGGCGGGCGGCGGCGTGCTGCGTGATCCGGTCGAGCATGATGCCGAGCGCGACGATGGCGATGCCGGCGGCGAGCCCCTTGCCGTAGAGCTGCGCCTGGGCGAACCCGCTGACGACGGTGTAGCCGAGCGCCCCGCCGCCGACCAGGCCGCCGATGACCACCATCGACAGGACGTAAAGGAGGCCCTGGTTGGCCGCGAGCACCAGCGCAGCGCGCGCCATCGGCAGCTGCACCTTCGTGATGACCTGCAGGGTGCTGGAGCCGGCCGCGGTGGCGGCCTCGACGGTGGTCGGTGAGACGCCCCGGATGCCATCGGCGACCAGCTTGATCGCGGCCGGACCGGCGTACAGGATCGCCGCGACGATGGCGGTGAAGCGGGTAGGCCCGAACAGCGCCAGCGCCGGCACGAGGTAGACGAACGGTGGGATGGTCTGCCCGGCGTCCAGGAGCGGCCGCAGGGCGGTGTCCGCCCGGCGGCTGCGGCCCATCCACACCCCGAACAGCACGGCCAGGATCATCACCAGCGCGGTCGCGACCAGGGTCATGGTCAGGGTGACCATCGAGTCCTGCCACAGGCCCACCCCCAGGATGACGCCCAGGCACACCGCGCTGATCAGCGCCGGCCGCCAGCCGCCGAGGACGTACGCAGTGGCCAGCAGGACCGCGGCCACGAGCCACCACGGCGAATCCGCCAGCAGCGACTGCAGCGGGTTGAGCAGGCCGTACGTCGCCGCGTCACGGATGCCGTTCGTGGCCCCGAAGAACGTGTCAGTGATCCAGTCGGTGGCGCTCGACGTGGCGTCGGCCAGTGGCCCGCCGAGATCGGGCAGCCGCTCGGGGTCGGCCGCCCACAGGTAGGTACGGGACAGGTAGACCGCGGCGAGCGCGAGGACCGCCGTCGCGCCGAGCACCAGCCGCCGATGCTGCGGGGCGTTGCGCCCGGCCCGGCGCTCCTTCTCGGCCCGCTCGCTGGCCGCGGTGGTCGTGCGGTCCAGCATGATCGCCGTGATCACGATGGCCAGCCCGGCGACAAAGGCGTTGCCGATGTTCAGGCTCTGCAGCGCCTCGACCACCGGCTGGCCCAGACCGGGTCCGTCGACCAGCGCCGCGATGGTCGCCATGGACAGCGCGGCCATGATCGTCTGGTTGATCCCGACGATGATCGTGCGCCTGGCCATCGGCAGCTGGACGGTGCGGAGCAGCTGCCCCCTGGTCGAGCCCATCGACCGGGTCGCCTCGATGGTCGCCGGCGACACCGAGCGCAGCCCGTGCGCGGTGATCCGCACGACCGGTGGCAGCGCGTAGATCAGCGTGGCCACGACCGCCGCGGAGGCGCCGATGCTGAACAGCAGGACCAGCGGCAGCAGGTAGGAGAACGACGGCATGGTCTGCATCACGTCGAGGACCGGAGTGACGACGGTCGTGACTGCCTTGCTCCGGGCCATCGCGATGCCGAGCGGGATGCCGATCAGCAGGCAGAAGAACACGGCAGTGAACGTGACGATGAGTAGGTCGATGCTGTCGCTCCAGTAGCCCAGCAGGGCGAAGCTCAGGGTCGAGAGGACGACGAGGACCGTCGAGCGCAGGCCGGCCAGGGCGTAGGTGAGCCAGGCGAAGATCGCCAGGACGCCGAGCCACCCGATCTCCGGGACGGGCCGCGGGAACGCGGGCTGGCTGAGCAGCCCTCTGGCCGCGGAGACGAAGGCGTCCAGCCCGTCCCGGATCCCACCGAAGACCACGTCGAGGACGAAGTTACTGTTGCGGGCCGCATCGAAGGCGTCGCGCAGGTCGTTGAGACTGCGCTGGAATCCGGTGAGCGCGGCCCGGCCCAGCGGCAGGGTGGCGACGCCCTGGAACAGCGCCCAGCCCACCACCCACGCGCCCGCGATCGCGGCGAGCAGCAATCCGGTACGGCGTACCGGTTCCTTCGCCGCGGGGGTCGTCGTCAGCGGCGCCTCGGGTGCTGGCGGCCGGTCCGCGACCGCAGTCACCGCACGCCCCCCTCCGACTTTGCCCCCCGGGTGGTCGCGAACGCGCCAGAAATGTCCGGTTTCGACCACCACCAGAGGGGCAAAGTCGCAACGGCGGGGCTCACACCGACTCCTCGGCCACGATGACGCGCAGGACGTCTTCCCGGTCGACCACGCCGAGCAGCTGGTCGCCCAGCACCACCCGGACCGGGTGGGCGGCGGCGAGCACCTTGTGCGCGGCGGCCTTGACGACCACGTCCGGACCCATCACCGGACCGTCCAGCGAGTCCTCGGGCTGCGGGTCCCGCATCACCCAACGCAGGGTGAGCACATGCGAGCGGGGAACGTCGCTGACGAAGTCGCGCACGTAGTCGTCGGCCGGAGCGCCGACCACCTCGTCCGGGCGGCCGACCTGGACCATCTCGCCGTCGCGCATGATCAGGATGCGGTCCCCCAGCTTGAGCGCTTCGGCCAGGTCGTGGGTGATGAACACCATCGTCTTGCCGACCTCGTGGTGCAGCCGGATGACCTCGTTCTGCATGTCCCGGCGGATCAGCGGGTCCAGCGCGGAGAACGGTTCGTCGAACAGCAGCACGGAGGGGTCGACGGCCAGCGCCCGGGCTAGCCCGACCCGTTGCTGCATGCCGCCGGAGAGCTGGTCGGGATAGGAGTTCTCGTTGCCGGCCAGCCCGACCAGGTCGACCATCTCCTGTGCCCGCTGACGTCGGGCGGCCTTCGCGTCGCCGCGGATCTCCAGGCCGTAGGCCACGTTGTCGATCACCCGGCGGTGCGGGAGCAGGCCGAAGTGTTGGAACACCATGGCCACGTGCTTGCGCCGCAGGTCGCGCAGCTGGGCGTCTGACGCGCTGGTGATGTCCTGGCCCGCGACGACCACGGTGCCCGCGGTCGGCTCGATCAGCCGGGTCAGGCAGCGGACCAGCGTCGACTTCCCGGAGCCGGAGAGGCCCATGACGACGAAGACCTCGCCCGGCGCCACGTCGAACGAGACGTCCTTGACCGCGACGACGCAGCCGGTCCTGGCCATGAGCTCGCGACGCGACAGCTCCGCGTCCGGCGTGCCGATGATGCGATCGGCCTTGGGGCCGAAGACCTTCCAGAGCGACTCGACGTGCAACAGCGGCGTACGGCGCGCCTCGTCCAGCCGGGCAATCCGGGCCGAGACCTCGTCCATCCGTTCCGGCGTCAGGGTCATCGGTGACCTCCAGTCGCGGTGCCGACCGTGGCCGGCGGCGGATCGAGGGGGCTGCGGTCCCGGTGGGAGTACCACGGTGCGGCCGAGGGCGGCAACGGCGCAAGTTCGAGGATCAGGTCCGCGGCCTTCTCGGCGAGCATCATCACTGGGGCGTAGATGTTGCCGTTGGTGACGTAGGGCATCGCCGAAGCGTCCACGACCCGAAGGCCGTCCACTCCGTGCACCCGCATCGTGGCTGGGTCGAGCACGCTCATGTCGTCGGTGCCCATCCGCGCCGTACACGACGGGTGCAGCGCGGTTTCCGCGTCGGCGGCCACCCAGGCCAGGACCTCGGCGTCGGTCTGGACGGTGGGTCCGGGGGACAGCTCCCCGCCGTTGTACGGCGCCATCGCCGGCTGGTTGAGGATGTCCCGAGCGACCCGGATCGCCTCGACCCACTCCCGGCGGTCCTGCTCGGTGGACAGGTAGTCGAAGCGCAGCTCCGGGTGCTCGCGAGGGTCGGTGGAGCGGATCTGCACGCTGCCCCGCGCGTCGGAGTACATCGGGCCAACGTGCACCTGGTAGCCGTGGCCCTTGGTCGGCGCCGTGCCGTCGTAGCGGATCGCGATGGGCAGGAAGTGCAACATCAGGTTGGGGTAGTCGACGTCGTCGTTGCTGCGGGCGAAGCCGCCGCCCTCGAAGTGGTTGGTCGCGCCGAGCCCGCGGCGCAGGAAGAGCCACTCCGCGGCGATCCGCGGCCGGTGCCGCCACCGCAGCCCGGGCGCGATGGACACCGGTTGGGTGGCGGCGTACTGCACGTAGACCTCGAGGTGGTCCTGCAGGTTCTGCCCGACGCCGGGCAGGGCCTGTACGACGGGGATCCCCAGGGGCGCAAGGTGTTCCGGATCGCCGACGCCCGACAGCTGCAGGAGCTGCGGCGTGTTGATCGCGCCGCCGCAAAGGATGACCTCACCGGCGTCCACGTGGCGGCGTACCCGCCCGGCCCTGAGGTAGTCCACCCCGACCGCCCGGGTTCCTTCGAACCGGACCCGGGTGGTCAGCGCGAGCGTCTCGACCGTGAGGTTCGGGCGGCGGAGTACCGGGTGCAGGTACGCCCGGGCGGCACTGAGCCGGCGACCGCGGTGGATGTTGCGGTCGAAGGGCCCGAAGCCCTCCTGCCGGTAGCCGTTGACGTCCGGGGTGCGCGGGTAGCCGGCCTCGACGCAAGCATCGAAGAAGGCGCCGAAGAGCGGGTTCGCGGCCGGTCCGCGTTCGAGGAACAGCGGCCCGTCGCCGCCGCGCCACTGGTCCGGGCCGGCCAGGCACGTCTCCATGCGGCGGAAGTAGGGCAGGCAGTGCGCGTAGTCCCAGTCGGCCATCCCCGCGTCCGCGGCCCAGCGCTGGTAGTCCATCGGGTTGCCCCGCTGGAAGATCATCCCGTTGATGCTGCTGCTGCCGCCGAGCAGCTTGCCCCGGGCGTGGGCGATCCGGCGGCCGTTCAGGTGCGGCTCCGGCTCCGAGGCGTAGCGCCAGTCGTAGAGCCGGCTGCCGATCGGAAACGGCAGCGCCGCCGGCATGTGGATGAACGGGTCCCAGGCCCAGTCGCGGCGGCCGGCCTCCAGCACGAGGACACTCGTGGCGGGATCTTCACTGAGCCGGTGGGCGAGGACGCAGCCGGCGGACCCGCCGCCCACGATCACGA
>JACCSC010000139.1 GCA_013813215.1 Geodermatophilaceae bacterium
TGGATCGGCAACGCCTCGATCGCCGACGTCACCGTGGTGTGGGCGCGGGACGCCGGCGACGGGCAGGTCAAGGGGTTCCTGGTCGAGAAGGGAGCACCCGGCTTCGACGCCCGGGTGATGACCGGCAAGGGGTCACTGCGTGCGGTGTGGCAGGCCGAGATCGAGCTGACCGACGTCCGGGCCCATGAAGACGACCGGCTACCCGAAGCCCTGACGTTCAAGGACACCGCCCGCGTGTTGGCCGCTACCCGCAACTCCGTCGCCTGGTCGGCGCTCGGCCACGCCACGGCGGCGTTCGACATCGCGATGACGTACGCCGAACGACGGCTGCAGTTCGGCAAGCCGCTGGTCAGCTTCCAGATCGTGCAGGACCGGCTGGTCAAGATGCTGGCCGAGGTGACCGCGATGCAGCTCTTCTGCCTGCGGCTGGGGCGACTCATGGAAGAGGGCCACCTGACCGACACCATCGCCTCCTTGGCCAAGATGAACAACACCCGCAAGGCCCGCCAGGTCATCCTCGAGGCGCGGGATCTGTTGGGCGGCAACGGGATCCTGCTGGAGAACCACGTGATGCGGCACCTGGCCGACATCGAGTCGGTCCACAGCTACGAGGGAACCGAGACCATCCAGACCCTGCTCGTCGGCCGCGACATCACCGGCGTTGGCGCGTTCACCTGAGGCGGGTCCGGCTACCGAGCAGCCGCGTATGGCGGGTCGGAGTGAGCCCGGCGCCGCCGCAGCTCCCAGCTGGCCCCGGCGACCAGCAGGAGGCCGCTGACCAGGCCGAGGACGTCGACTCCGACCTCCAGCGAGTCCGTGCCGCCGGCGAGGAGGTAGGCGATCTGTTCGGCGACGTGCAGCAGTCCAAGGACCAGGGACGCAATCAGTGCTGCTCTGCCCCGACGGAGAGCGACCCAGATCAGCATGGCCACGCCGATCGCGGCGAACACCGCCATGTTGGCGACGTGATCAGCGCCGCGGACCAGCACGACCGCCACCGTCATGAGCAGGAACGTCACCCAGCCGAGCATGACGGTCCGGACGGGTCCCTTTGACGATGCTGCCATCGTTGCTCCCTCGGTCGCGAATGGACCGAGTTTAGGAAGGTAGCTTCCCAAGGTCAAGGAAGCGGGCACATAGGGGGCCCACGATCGCCACGGCGTAGACGAGGAACGCGACGCCGAAGCCGGCCCAGGCCAGCGCCGCCACCGCTTCCAGCGGCTCGGCGTCGAAGCGCCAGAGGCCGGCCGCGGCCCACGACGGACTCATCCAGCAGACCGCAGCGCGTCGGAGCCAACCGCGTCCGCGTGCACCGGGCCGGGCGGACCGGCGAAGCAGGAACCGGCCGGCAGCCACGGCGGCGAAGCCGAGCGCACAACAGCCCAGGATCGACAGCAGGGGCACGAGAACGACGCTCGCCGGCGCGAGCCAGGTCGCGCCGCCCTGCGCCGCATCGAGCATGGTCGACGTCGGCACGAGCAGGACGAGCAAGAAGCCGAGCAGCACGCTCGGATGAGCGAGGTGCCACTCCAGCCGCCCGGGCCGCATTTCGGTCCCGAGCCGCCAGGCGATGTCGGCGGGGACACCGCGCAGCGTCCGTCCACCGATCGCCATGGCCGCCCGTCGGGACGCAACCCCGCTCCGGGCGGCCGCCGCCAGCTGCTCGTGCAGGTCGGAGTGCACCTCTGCCCGGCGGTCGGCGCCATCGGGTTCGGGCGCTGTCGCGGTGTACCGCTCGACCCACCACGCCACGAGGCGGGGCGGACGATTCGGTCGAGCCGTCATGCCGGGGCCGGTCCGAGATGTCGTCGTGGCGGTGTCTCCAGGCCGCCCGTGGCCAGCGCGTGCACTCCCTGCGCGGTCACCCGGTACGTCCGTCGGCGGGGCCGCCCCTCCGCTGCCGCGGCGTCGCCGTCCTCCCACGTCGCATTGAGCAGTCCGGCCCGGCGCATCCGGTCCAGCGCCTTGTAGAGGGTGCCGTGCGCGATCAGCCGGTCGGCCTTCGCGCCGCCGGCCAGCTCCTGCGCCAGCGCGAAGCCGTACACCCCGACCGGGTCATGGGCGAGCGCCACATCGAGGATGCTTCGCTCGAGCGGAAGCAGGATGCCTTGCCGTCGGAAGACCACGGCCGATCTTAGGAAGGTAGACCGCCGCCGGGCAACAGGGTCAGGACGTGGTCGAGTGCGGCCAGGAACGCCGACGTCTCCGCCTCGGTGCCGGCCGTGACCCGAAGCCACCCGGGCAGCCCCACGTCGCGGACCAGCACCCCCCGGTCCAGCAGCGCTTGCCACAGCGCGCCGGCGTCCGGCATCCCGCCGAAGAGCACGAAGTTGGCGTCCGACGGGATCGGGCGCAGGCCGTACGCCGGAAGCTCGCGGACGATCCGGTCGCGCTGGCCCATCACCTCGGCCACGGTGGCCAGCAGTCGCGGCGCATGGGCGAGGGCGGCCCGGGCGGCGACCTGGGTCAGCGTCGACAGGTGGTACGGCAGGCGGACCAAGCGGATCGCGTCGAGCACCGCGGCGTCGGCAGCCAGGTAGCCCAGCCGCAGGCCGGCCATCCCGAACGCCTTGGACATCGTCCGGGTCACCACGAGCCGCGGCCGGCCGGGCAGCAGGGTCAGCGCGCTCGCCGACCCGGGTCTGGCGAATTCGGCGTAGGCCTCGTCGACGATGACGACCCCGGTCGCGGCGGCGTACACCGCGGTCACCACGTCGAGGCCGAGCGCCGTTCCGGTCGGGTTGTTGGGCGAGCACAGGAACGCGACGTCCGGCTGCACCGAAACCACTTGGGCCGCAGCATGTTCCGCCGTCAAGACAAAGTCACCGGTTCGGGCTCCGTCGACGAAACGGGTGCCCGTGGCGGCGCAGATGTTCGCGTGCATCGAGTACGACGGGACGAAGCCCAGGGCCGTGCGATCCGGCCCGCCGAAGGCCTGCAGCAGTTGCTGTAGCACCTCGTTCGAGCCGTTGGCGGCCCACACCTGATCCGGGCGCAGACCGTGGCCCAGGTAGGCCGCAAGGTCGGCGCGCAGCGCGTTCGCCTCGCGGTCCGGGTAGCGGTTCAACGTCCCGGCGGCCGAGCGCGCCGCCGAGGTGATGTCGTCGAGCAGGGCCTCGGGCAGCGGGTGGCTGTTCTCGTTGGTGTTGAGCCGTACAGCGACGTCCAGCTGCGGCGCGCCGTACGGAGTACGGCCTACCAGATCGGGCCGGATCGGCAGGCTCACAGGCGGATGGTGATGGCGCTGCCGTGCGCCGGGAGGTCTTCGGCGTCTGACAGCGCCAGGATGTACGGCGCCGCCTCGCGCAGCGCCGCCTCGTCGTACTCCACGACGTGTACTCCACGCAGGAAGGTCTGCACGGACAGCCCCGAGGAGTGCCGGGCGCAGCCGCCGGTCGGCAACACGTGGTTGGACCCCGCGCAGTAGTCACCGAGGGAGACCGGCGAGTGCGGGCCGACGAAGATCGCCCCCGCATTGCGCACGCGGTGTGCGACCTCCTTGGCGTTCCTGGTCTGGATCTCCAGGTGCTCAGCGGCGTAGGCGTCCACGACGGCCAGTCCCTGGTCCAGGTCGGCCACGAGCACCGCGCCGGACTGCGGGCCGGTCAGCGCGGCCTCGATCCGCTCCGCGTGCTTGGCCTGGGGGACTTGGACGGCCAGCTCCTCGCCTAGGGCGGCCAGCAGTTCCACGCTCGTCGTGACCAGGACGGAGGCCGCGTGCGGGTCGTGCTCGGCCTGGCTGATCAGGTCCGCCGCGACGTGCCTCGGGTCCGCGCTGTCGTCGGCGAGGACCGCGATCTCCGTCGTACCGGCCTCGGCGTCGATCCCGACGACGCCGCGGAGCAGGCGCTTGGCCGCGGTGACGTAGACGTTGCCAGGCCCGGTCACCAGGTCGACCGGCTCACACTCACCCGCGCCGTAGGCGAACATCGCTACCGCCTGCGCACCCCCGACCTGGTAGACCTCCTCGACCCTGAGCAGGGCGCACGCGGCCAGGATCGACGGGTGCGGGCCGCCACCGAACTCGCGCTGCGGGGGCGTGGCCACCGCGAGGGACGTGACGCCGGCCAGCTGAGCGGGCACCACGTTCATGACGACACTGGAGGGATAGGCGCCCAGCCCGCCCGGGACGTACAGCCCCACCCGACCCACGGGCAGCCACCGCTCGCTCACCGTGCCGCCGGGCACGACCTGGGTGGTCACGTCGGTGCGCCGTTGCTCGGCGTGCACCCGGTGGACCCGGGCGATGCACTCGGCCAGGGCGGCGCGGACACCGGGGCTGAGCTCGTCGAGTGCGGTGTGCAGCCGCTCGACCGGCACCCGGAGGCTGGTCAACTCGACGCCGTCCAGCCGAGCGGTGATCTGCTTGACCGCCGTCTCGCCGCGGCGGCGTACATCCTCGCACAGCGGCTGCACGACGTCGGCGGCGGCGGCCACGTCCACCGCGGCCCGGGGCAGCAGCGCCCGCAGCTGTGCGGTGGTCATGGAACGCCCGCGCAGATCCAGCTGCTGCAGCACGCTTCCTCCGCGGTCTCTCGGGCGGCTCCAGGGTACGCAGCGGCCGGACCGTGACGGGGATCGCCGTAGGGTCGGGCCGTGCCGGACGTGATCCCGTTATTCCCCCTCGGGTCGACGGTGCTCTTTCCCGGTGTCCTGCTCCCCCTGCACATCTTCGAGCCGCGCTACCGCGAACTCGTCCGGGATCTGCTGAACCTGCCGGACGGCGAGTCCCGGCGCTTCGGGGTCATCGCGATCCGCGAGGGGTGGGAGGTCGGCGGCTCCGCCGCGGCGAAGTCGTTGCACCGGATCGGCTGCACGGCGCAGGTTCACCGGATCAAGCCGCACGCCGACGGTCGGTTCGACGTGATCGGGGTGGGCGCCCACCGCTTCGAGCTGCTGGATCTCGACCAGGACTCGCACGCCTACCTCTCCGCGACGGTGCGCTGGCTGGACAGCGACGAAGACGCGGGCGCCGAGGCCACGATGATCGCCCACCGTGCCGGTGCGGTGTTTGGGGGATACGCCGCGGCCGTCGCCGGTCTGCAGGGGATCGAAGCGGAGCCGCTGGAGCTGCCCGACGACCCGGCCGTGCTGTCCTACCTGCTCGCCTCCTCGGCCCTGCTCAGCCTGCACGACCGGCAGCTGCTGCTCGCCGAGTCCTCCACCGTCCGCCGGCTGCACCTGTTGACCGCGATGCTGCGGCGGGAGTCGCTGTTCGTGCAGGAGCTACGGGCCGTCCCCGTACCGCTGATCGAACTCAGCGTGCCGCGCTCGGCCAACTGAGCCGCCGGAACGGCCCAGGTCGTCGCGCGCGGTGAAGCAGGCGCCGAGCAGGTAGCCGGCGACGGCCAGGAACGGGCCTACGACCAGGACGCCGTGTGCGCGGAGTCCGAGCGGCCCGAAGACGCTGTTGCCGACCGCCGCCAACTCCGCGGCACTGGGACCGGGAGCCAGCAGCCAGCCGACGAACCAGGTGACCAGCCCGCAGAGCAGCATCCCCGCGGCCAGCCCGACGGTCACGAGCGGGCCGCGGGGGCGGAGGAACCGCCAGCTGACCAGGGCCGCGAGCACGGCCACCACGCCGGTCAGCAGCAGGAACCAGCCGTCGCTCCCGACAGCGGCCTCGGACTCGGGGACGGTGGCGAAGGCTCCCTCGACGCCGACGTCGTACTGCCGACGCGGAGCGAGAAGCCACCACAGGACACCCAAGGGCAGTCCGGTGAGCATCAGCAGCCCACCCAGGCGCACGACCATAGCGAGTTCGCCCGCCGCCGGGCGCAAAGCGGCATACCAGGGTGGCACTGGCGCGGCCGGGACACCGATCGGCGCCATCCCGGGGTACGGCGCGGGTGGCACGGGGGGCCGGAGCGCGTCGCCGTACGGCGATGTTGTCGACGGAGGGCCAACCCCGTCCGGCGCGCTGCCGACCGTCACCGCCCCATCGTCCCAGGCCGGACGCCGACCGGCGTCGCCGACACCGAGACGATCACGGCGACGACCACGGCGACGACCACGGCGACGGGAACCGGATCGGGCCGCGCCGCGTCGCACCCTGGAGACGCGCTCACGCCGCCGACGGAGGAGAGCCCATGCGCCGCGCCCCCCAGTTCCTGCTCGCCGCCCTCGTTCTCGGGACCCTCGCGCTGGCCGGCTGCGCCGATCCGGGTGCTGACACCGGATCCGGCGCCGGCGGCGGCGGCGGGGACGAGGCCAGTGGGTCGGTCGACCCCGAGGAGCCCACGGCCAACGGCACGGACCGGTTCCCGCCGATGACCACCACTCCCCCGCCCTCGGCAGCCGCGGTGCCCGCCGAAGTGACCATCACGGTGGACGACGGCGCCGGCACGGTGACGGAGTACACGCTGACCTGCCAGCCCGCGGGCGGCACGCATCCGAACCCGGCCGACGCCTGTTCGACCCTGGCGGCGGGCACGTCAGCCTTCGCCCCGCCGGATCCGAACCAGGCGTGCACAGAGATCTACGGCGGGCCGCAGACCGCGACGGTGAGCGGGACGCTGAACGGCGCGCAGATCCAAGGCACGTTCGGTCGCGCTGACGGGTGTCAGATCGCCCGGTGGGAGGCGTTGGCCGCGCTGTTCGGCCCGGCCGCCGGGCTCAACTGATCCGCTCAGTCGGCCCAGATGGCGGCGATCTCGGCGCGCGCCGTTGCGGCCTGGGCCCGCCCGGCCCGAGCTGCGGCTGCCCGTTTGGCCGGATCGAGCATGTTGCGGCCGATGGCCTTGACCGCCGTCTCGTCCGGGGAGACCGCGACCGCCCGTCCGGTCAGCCGTAGCAGATCGAGGTAGGCCGGTACGCCGAGCATCGGGCCGACGCCGCGGGCCACCGGAGCCAGGATCACTACCCGGTCGGAGCCCGCGGCCAGGTCCGCGTTCGTCCCGGAGCGGACGCCACCGTCGACGTAGCGGCGCCCGTCGATGCCGATCGGCGGGTAGACGCCGGGTACGGCGCAGCTGGCGGCCACGGCGCGGACGAGCGGAACACCGCTGGTGCGGTCCAGTACGCGCAGCTCGCCGGACTCGGCGTCAACCACGGTGAGCCGCAGGTTGCGGTCCGGCCACTCGTGGCGGGGTAGGCGGGACTCGATGACCGCGAGTCGATCGGCCTCCAACATGGTCTTCGCCCGCAGCGCGAGCCGGCCCATCTTCCGACGGAACCGGGTCTCGTCCCTGGTGCTCAACAAGGCGCCGGCGAAGCGCAGCCGGAGGCCGAGGCCCATCCGGGCCGCGACCTCCTGGCCGTAACCGGCGACCTGGGCCTCGAACAGCTCGTCGAGCGGCACCCCGGACGTCACCTGCGCGCCCACGACCGAGCCGGCCGACGTCCCGAGTACGAGGTCCGCGGTGGTCAGGTCCACGCCCTCGCCGGCCAGGCCGGTCAGCAGGCCGATCTCCCAGGCGATCCCGGTGATCCCGCCGCCGCCCAGGACCAGGGTTCGCGGCGTGCCGGCCGCCGCTTGCTCACTCACACCAGGCAGCGTAGGGCTCAGGTGACGGACACGATGTCGGCCCGGATCAGCCGGCCCGCGTCGAGGTGCAGCACGCCGATGGTGCCGTGCGGCTGACGGCGGCGGTCGGTAGGTGATCCTGGGTTGAACAGCCGTACGCCGTCGGAGACCTCGTCGAGCGGGACGTGCGAGTGGCCGAACACGATCAGCTCGGCGTCCGGGAACCGCCGGTGCATCCTGCGGTGCCGGCCCGCCCTGGGTCCGCTGTCGTGGATCATCGCCACCCGAAGACCGGCCAGGTCGAGCTGCAGGGACTCCTCGACGCCCCAGGCCGCGACGTCCGGCCCGTCGTTGTTGCCCAGCACCGCGCGAACCGGCGCGAACGAGGCCAGTTCGTCGAGGACGTCGGCCGTGCAGACGTCGCCGGCGTGCAGGATCAGGTCGGCGTCGCCGAGGTGCGCCGCGACCGGAGGGGGACAACCGCGCCACCTACGCGGCGCGTGGGTGTCGGCCAGGACAGCGACCTTCACGAGCGTCCGGGGCCGGGCGGCCATGGTGTGAGCACGTCAGGCGACTATCGAATTGACCCCGAGCAGGGCCTTGAGGTCCCCCATCAGGGCGGGGGTAGCGGCGACCCGCAGCCCCTCGTCGAGGCGCAGCATCGTCACCCGCGCGCCGTTGAGCAGGCGCAGGTGCACCTCCGTCGTCCCGGGGTGCGCACCGAGCACCTCGCGCAGGCGTTCCACGACCGGCGGCGTACACCGGGCAGCCGGAAGCTGTACGACCACGGGGCCACGCGGGCCCTGCGTCAGCTCGGGCAGCGAGACGTCGCTGACGAACAGGCTGGGCGACTCGTCGCGCAGGGACAACCGGCCGCGGACGGTGACGATGGCGTCCTCGGCGATGTGGATGCCGACCTGCGCGTAGGTGGCCGGGAAGATCATCACCTCGATGCTGCCTTCGAGGTCCTCCAGGGTGGCCGACGCCCACGGGGCGCCGGTCTTGGTCACCCGGCGCAGGACGTTGCACAGGATGCCGGCCACCGTGACCTGGTGGCCTTCCTCCAGCCCCTCGGCGTGCAGGGCGGCGATCGTGCAGTCGGCGTGCTGCGCCAGCACGTGCTCCAGGCCGAGCAGCGGGTGGTCGGAGACGTAGAGCCCGAGCATGTCCCGCTCGTAGCTGAGCAGGTCGCGCTTGTCCCACTCCCCCGTCGGGATGGCCAGATCGAAGGCGATCGCCGGTGCGCCGCCGGCGTCCTCCGCGGCCGAGTCGCCGAACAGGTCGAACTGACCTACCGCCTCGTGCTTCTTCAGCCCCATCACCGAGTCGACGGCCTGGGCGTGGACCGAGATCAGGCCGCGGCGGCAGTGTCCGAGGGAGTCGAACGCGCCGGCCTTGACAAGTGACTCGATGACCTTCTTGTTGCAGGCGGTCTGCTCGGCCTTGCGCAGGAAGTCGAAGAAGTCCTCGAACGTGCCGCGGTCGCGGCGGCTGCGGGCGATCGACTCGACGACGTTGCGCCCGACGTTGCGCACGGCGGCCAGCCCGAAGCGGATGTC
>JACCSC010000175.1 GCA_013813215.1 Geodermatophilaceae bacterium
GTCCTCGCGCAGGATGACGTTGTCCTTCTCGGTCGGCTCGTAGAAGCTCGGCCACCCGCAATGCGAGTCGAACTTGGTCTGCGAGCGGAACAGCTCAGCACCGCAGGCCCGACAGCGGTAGACGCCCTCGGTCTTGGTGTCCACGTACTCCCCGGTGCCGGCCCGCTCGGTGCCGGCCTCGCGCAGGACGTGGTACTCCTCCGGGGAGAGCTGCTCGCGCCACTCGGCGTCGGACTTGCTGAGCTTGGGTGCAGGCATCGACATGCGACCACGGTACGGCGCCGCAGACCGCCGCGCCGTACCGTGACCGGTCCTACCCCCGGGCGCAGTTGCGGCCGAAGCAGGACTGGATCGTCAGCTTGACCACCTGGGGGTCGTGGTCACTGGCCTGGTCCGGGAACTCGGCGTTGACGTGCACCACGTCGTAGCTGAACCCGGGCCGCCCGAACCGTCCTCGCTGCAGCTCCGGTGAGAGCAGGGTGTGGTCCAGGGCCTGGGAGTTGCCCTCGAACACGTAGGTGTACTGCTCGGCCACCGGCAGGGTCGAGATGAGGTTGGCCAGGCTGCCCGTCGACTCCAGGATCCGCATGGTCTCGGAGAACTGGAAGTCGTTGATGTCGCCGGTCACCACTACGCGGGCCCGCGGGTCGCTGGCCAGCAGGTCGTCGGCCAAGCTCCGCACCAGGTCGGCCTGGCGGTGCCGCTGGTCCTCGGAGGAGCGAACCGGCGGCTGGGTCGACCCGAACAGCGGGTCGTCGCCGCCCTTGGAGTTGAAGTGGTTGGCGACGATGAAGATCGTCTGCCCCCGGAAGGTGAACTCACCGGCCAGCGGCTTGCGGCTGTCGTCCCACGCCGGGTCGTTCGGGGCGATCCGGCCGGGTGAGATCGTCAGTGCGGTCCGGCCGCCGATCGTGGTGACCTCGACGGGAGTCGTCGCGTCGCCCCCTGGGCGGTCGACGAACCCGATCGGACGGTCGGTCCGGAACAGGAACCCGACCCGGATGTTGCCGCCGGGCTGGCCGCCGTCCTGGTCCTCTTCGGGGTTGATCTGGCGATAGTCGTAGGCCGGTCCACCCTCGGCGACGATGGCCGCGATGAACATCTCGAACGTCAAGGAGGCGTCGGTGACGTCGGAGTTCGTCGGGCCGTCGTTGTCCTGGATCTCCTCGACGGCGAGGACGTCGGGCGAGCGCAGGTTGTCCACGACGATGTCCGCCAGTTGCGCGAACTTCGCCGGGTCGCTCGTGGCCGCGAGGTTCTCCACGTTCATGGTGGCCACGGTCAGCTGGGCCGCGCCGGCGGTCGGTGTCACCTCGCGCTGCAGGCCGCCGGAGGCCAGGGCCGGCGGTGCGGTGGCCAGGAACTTGAAGTTGCCGAAGCTGTAGTCCATCACCCCGACCGTGGCCCCAGACAGCACGTCACGGACGGTGGCCGCGGGCATCGCACCGGCGCCGATCAAGGCGTCGTCCAGGATGATCCGCTCGGGGTTGAAGTCGTTCGGGCGGATGACCACCCCGCCGCGGGTGGTCCGCGGCCCGGCACCGGCGGTGACCACGGGCAGCTCGCCGAAGCGGTTCGTCGGCCCGACCACCTGGGCGTCGACGACCTGCACGAGCATCCCCTCCAGGGACTCGTAGAAGTCGATGCCGTCGGTCCGGGGGTCGAAGCTGGACAGCTGGTCGTCGTCGATGACGACGGTCGGCGGCACGCGGCCGCCGGGGCCGATCAGGGTGGGGGGCACGGAACCCGTCCCCACCGGCGTCACCGTGGGGCTGACCAGCTCGGTGGTGGTCAGCTCACCGGAGAAGCCGAACTCGTCCACGGTGCCCGTCACCTCCACGCTGTCGCCGACGAGCACCGTCGGGGTCGAGCCGGTGAACACCAGGATGCCCTCGCTGGTCGCGGGGTCGCTGTCCGGCGCCGGGTCCTGCATCCAGAACCGGTTGCTCGCCACGGCCGTCACCACGCCCGGAACGTCGAGCACCAGCTCACCGTCGTACGGCGAGGTCTGCGCCGCCCCCTGGATGTCGTGGATGAACAGGCCCTCGATACCGGGCGGGCCAGCGACTACGCAGTCCTCGCCGCAGGCGGTCGGGCTGGGCGCGCCGGTAGTGAAGTCGGTGGAGTTGTTGTCGGTGTCGGTGCCCGCCGGGGCCCGCGAGGCCGACGTCGTGCTGGTCAGTGCGGTGCCCGTCGGGGCGGTCTCGGCGTCACTCGTCCCGGTGCCGTAGCCGACGAGGTCGCGGACCGTGGGGATCGCCGAGCAGCTGCCGATGGTGGCTCCACAGCTCAGCGCGGTGCTGTTGGTGACCAGGGCGACCTTGCCGGAGCTGCCGCTCATCGCGATCGTGCCGGTGATGTCGGGCGTCGGAAGGTCGACCGTGCCCCCGGAGCCGAAGGACTGGCCGACCAGGAACGCCCGGCCGGCTGGGATGACGCCGGCCAGCTCCGTCACCTGCCAGCTGGTGCCCGAAGCCGAGGCGTACTGCACCGACCAGCCGGTCACATCCACCTCGGCCGCGCCGGCGTTGTACAGCTCGACGAAGTCCTGCTTCAGTTCGGCGCCGGAGTTGCCGCCGCCGCCGTACACCTCGCTGACGACGACGTCGGGGGACACCGCCTGGGCCGGGGTGGCCACGGCGAGGCCGGTGACGGCGAGGGCCGCGGCCGCGGCGGTGGACAGGACGGCACGGATGCGATGGCGCACAGAGGGCTCCTCGTCGAGCTGGGCGTCGTGGTGCTCTGTTCGTACCAGGACGGGCTGACAGAAACCATGCACTGTCGGTGGACTGTGCGCCAACTGACGCGGTCCGGGCGCTCAGTCTGCGGGCAGCTTCTTGGCCCGACTCGGCTGGACCCGCATCGGCTCGCCGGGCATCTTCGGATAGTCCGGCGGATACGGCAGGTCGCCCAGGCCACGGTCGGCCAGGTCGCGCTCGGCCTGTTC
>JACCSC010000249.1 GCA_013813215.1 Geodermatophilaceae bacterium
CGGGGTTCTGCCGCCACGACGAGACCGCGCGCTGGAGAAAGGCGTCCTCGCGGGCCCGGATCAGGTCGGTGCCGACGGCGGCCTTGAGCTGGAAGACCAGCCCGGCCCGGATGGACTCGACGATGGCGGGCGTCCCGCCCTCCTCGCGTTGCTCCGGGTCGGCCAGGTAGCGGTGCTCGGTCGGGTTGACGTAGGCGACGGTGCCTCCGCCGGGCACGACGGGGACCCGGTTGGCGAACAGTTCGCGGCGGCCGACCAGCACGCCGGGAGTCCCGGGCCCGCCGATGAACTTGTGCGGCGACAGCACGATCGCGTCCTTGTGTGACTGCGGATGCTCGGGACAGCAGGGATCCATGGCGATGTCGACGTACGGCGCTGCGGCGGCGAAGTCCCAGAACGACAGCGCGCCGTACCGGTGCAGCAGGTCGGCGATCAGGCAGGTGTCGGTGACGATGCCGGTGACGTTGGAGGCGGCGGAGAACGAACCGATCTTCAGTGGGCGCTCGGCGTAGCGCTGCAGCGCCGCCTCGAGCGCGTCGGTGTCGATGACGCCGTCGGCGTTCTCCGGGATGACGACGACGTCGGCGATCGTCTCCCGCCAGGAGACCTCGTTGGAGTGGTGCTCGAACGGCCCGATGAACACCACCGGCCGCTGCCCGGCCGGTATCTGCTGCGAGAGCTGGTAGCGCTCGTCGAGGTCGGCCGGGATGCGCAGGTTAAGCACGCCGATGAGCCGGTCGATCGCCCCCGTCGTCCCGGACCCGCAGAACAGCACGACGTGCTCGTCGTTGCCGCCGACACCGGCCCGGACCAGCCGGCGCGCATCCTCGCGCAGCCAGGTGGTCTGCAGGCCGGTCCCCGAGGACTCGGTGTGGGTGTTGGCGTAGCGCGGGAGCACCTCGTCGCGGATGAAGTCCTCGAGGAAGCCCAGTGCCCGCCCGGAGGCGGTGTAGTCGGCGTACGTGACCCGGCGCGGCCCGTAGGGGCCGGGCAGCACCTGGTCGTCGCCGATGACCGCCTCGCGGATGCGGTCGAGCAGCGGGCTGTCGGGCAACTCACTCACCGCTGGACCGTAGCCCTCCCACGGTGGGAGAAGACGGTTCAGCCGGGGGTGGCGCGGTACACCGCGGTCCGTTGCTCAAACGTGGTCGGGTCCTGGAAGTCGGCGATGAAGGTCAGCTGCCCGGAGTCGTTCAGCCCCTCCTCGCAGAACCGCAGTCCGGTGATGACCTCGCCGTCGAGGGTGTCGCCGACGGCGATGACCCGGTCGGCGACGGGGTCCGGCCCGACGAAGACGGCGGTGGTGGCGAAGTCGTCCAGCGTGCCGAGGAACGCAACGTCGCCGGTGTTGTTCAGGGCCGGCGGCCGGAAGCCGAACTCACCGAACGGACCCCGGGTGTCCACGACGGTGGTCACCGGCCCGCCGGCGGTGCTCGTGACGATCTCGGTCACGAACAGGTCGGTGGCCGGGTCTGTGAAGGATCGTTCAAAGGCGGTCAGGTTGGCGTTGTTGAGGACGGGCTCGTCGAGGGCGACGTCCTCCGCCGGGGCGACAACGGTCCGGAACTGCCCGTCCTGGCCAACGAAGATTCCCTCATCGAAGTTGACGGTCTCCTCGAAGGCGACGTTCCCGCCATCATTGATAGCCGGCCGGGAGTCGGTCCCGCCGAACGGACTGGTGGAGTTGAGGTAGTGGGTCGTGATCGGCCCGCCGCGACGGCCGGAGAACAAGCCCTGGCCGGTGCTGTCGAGCTCCGCCTTGAACGCGACCTCGCGGCGGTTGTTGATCGAGGTGTCGAAGCCGAAGAACCTGAATTCGCCCCGGGTGTCGGCGACCACGCCGACCCGGTTGCTGCCGGCTCCGACCAGGATCGCCTCGAAGTTGTCCTGGGCGCCGCCGTCGATGAGGGCCGCGAAGGAGACGACGCCGAAGTCGTTCATCGACGGGTTGAAGCCGATGAAGTCGTAGACCCGCCGGTTGTCGGCGATGACACTGAGGCTGCCGTCGGTGTTCGCCCGGTAGATCCCCGGGATCGTGTTGAACCCGTCGGGGGCGAACCGGCCGGCGCGGAAGGCGACCTGGCCGCGGTTGTTGATCGACGCGCAGCCGAAGGCGAACGGATCGAAGCCGCTGACGGTGCTGTCGGCGACGTTCTCGAAGACGTACGGCGCGGCGCTGGCCGGCCCGGCCGGCGTCAGGGCGAGCGCGGCGGCGCCCAGGACGCAACCGAGAGACATGACGGTGCGGCGGGACGGCAGGCTCATCGGAGCTCCGGGGAGGTGGGGAGGGCTCGCGGTCGCGCTGAGATTAGGACCGTCCGGTCGTCGCCCGCGAGCTGTCCGTTGGTGCTAGGACTGCACTCCTCGGCGCCCGGCCCGCAGGACGGCGTACGCCCCCGGATCGCGCTCGGCCAGTTGCAAGCGCGCCCGGCGCCGCCACCGCCACACCTGGATCGTGCCGAGCAACCACATCGGGAACTGCACGGCGAAGGCCCAACGGAACGCGGTGGTGGAGGCCTCGGCGCCGGCGGCCGTGAGCGCGTCGAGCACGAGGCCGACCAGGACGATCACGACGAGGGAAGCGGTGAAGCCTCCGACGTTGACGATCCCGCTGGCCCGGCCGATCCGGGCCGCCGGATTGAACGACCGCGCGTAGTCGAAGCCGATCATCGAGCCGGGGGTGTTGGGGGACATGGCCAGGATGAGGAGCACCAGCAGCCAGAGCGGCGCCTGGCCCGGCCAGGCCAACACCGCCGTCCAGCCCAACGCCGACACGCCGACGATGCCGAGCACGAGCCGCGAGCGGTGGAACGGGAAGCGGCCGGTGAGCAGGCCGAGCAGCGGTCCGCAGGCCATGGCGGCCAGTACGAGCAGGGTGAGCAGAGCACCGGCGGCGGCCGGTGACAGGCCCTGGCCGGTGACCAGGAACGGGTAGCCCCACAGCAGCGCGAAGGCGACAGCTGGGAACTGGGTGACGAAGTGCGCCCAGAAGCCGAGCTTCGTCCCGGGCTCGGCCCAGGTCTCGCGTAGGGACCGGACCACCGCGACGACGTGCACCGTGGTCACCGGCACCTCGGCGCCGGGAGGGGCGTCGCGCAGGGCGAATGCCACGAGGACGCCGATGAGGCCGCTCAGCCCGGCGGCGAACGCGAACGTCGGCGCCCAGCCGAACCCCTCGAGGGCGCCGATCAGCGGCACCGCCGAGGCGATCGCCCCGAGTTGGCCGAGCTGCCCGGTGACCTGGACGACCAGCGGGTTCTGCCGTGGAGGGAACCAGAGGGCGACCAGCCGCAGGACGCTCACGAAGATGACGGCGTCGCCCACCCCGAGCAGGACCCTGGCCGCCAAGGCGAGGGCCACGCCGTCGGCCAGTGCGAACAACAGCTGTCCGAGGCCCATGACCAGCGCGCCGGTGGCGATCAGCCGCCTCGACCCGAACCGGTCGAGCAGGACACCGGCTGGGATCTGCATCGCGGCGTAGACGCCGAGCTGCACGACGGAGAACACCGACAGTACGGCGGCGCTGACCCCGAACCGTTGCGCCGCATCGACTCCCGCGACCCCGAGGCTGTAGCGGTGGAAGACGGCGACGACGTACGCCGAGACACCGGTGCCCCAGATCAGCCAGGCCCGCCGACCGCCCAGCCGGTACGCCGCAGCTGCCTCCCGCTGCTCGGCCACGGCCGCTCACGCTACGGGGGCCGTGACTTCCCTCGCCGCTAGTGGCCGCGGCCTTCCTCGGTGCAGATGCAGGCCTCGTTGCCGTCGGCGTCGGCGAGCACCCACCACTTGGGCGCGTGCTCGTCGGTGACCAGCCGCCCGCCGCCGGCAATGGCGGCGTCGATGCGTTGCTGCGCCTGTTCGGGTACGACGCTGACATCCACGTGCGGCCGGTTGCGCCCGGTGGATGCGCCGTCGGTCACCTGGAACCACACGGACAGCCGGCCCTCGAACGGGTCGGCCAGCGAGTCCGGATCGCCCTGATAGGAGTAGCCGAGCACAGCGGCCCAGAATGGCGCGATCCGGCTCGCGTCGGGGGTGTCGATCCCGATGTCGTGGTGTTGGGGCGGATCGGTCAGTACACCCGCGCCGAGCCGCTGTGCGGCCTCAGCGATCCGGTGCGCCAGCTCGACGTCCTTCGCGGTCACCCCACCCGCGGAGTGCGTCGAGCAGCGCACCCGCACCTTCTTCCAGCGCAGGTCCACGTCGGGGTGGTGGTCCAGCTCGTCGGCGATCTCGAACGCCGCCCGCACCAGCTCGACGGCGGTGGGCACGTCCGGGGCGTCGTACGTCGCATGCACGGCGCCCTGCAGCAGGTACCAGCCTTCGAGGTCGGCGAAGGCGGCCAAGGTGTCGGCGCGGTTCAACAAGTCGGTCATGTCCAAACCGTAGAACGCCGGGCCGACGTTACGTTGGTGTCGGCTGCTTCACTGACGCGGTGCTGTTCGCGGAGGTCGTCGCGGTGTCGGCGACGGTCGGCGCGACCCGCTCACGCAAGACGAAGATCGAGGCGCTGGCCGGGCACCTGCGGCGCCTGCCTCCCGACGAGGTCGAGCCGGTGGTGGCCTGGCTGGCCGGCGAACCGCGGCAGGGGCGGATCGGGACCGGCTGGCGCACGATGTCCAACCTGGACGGCGCCGCGGCGCCCGTTGCGAGCCTCACCGTCACCGCCGTCGACGAGGCCTTGACCGCGCTCGCCACGACCGCCGGGACCGGCTCCGTACGCCGCCGCGCCGACACCCTCGGCCGGCTGTTCGCCGCTGCCACGGCCGACGAGCAGGCCTTCCTGCGCCGACTGCTGACCGGTGAGATCCGCCAGGGCGCGCTGGAGGGGATCATGGTCGACGCCGTCGCCACCGCGGCCGGCGTACCGCTGGCGGCCGTGCGCCGGGCGTTCATGCTCTCCGGCGGGCTCCCGGCCACCGCGACGGCGGCGCTCGACGGGGGTACGGCGGCCCTGGCTGCGATCGGACTGCAGGTCGGCCGCGGGGTCCGGCCCATGCTGGCCGCACCCGCGGACTCCCTCGACGCTGCGCTGGCCGAGCTCGGCACCGACGTGATCGTGGAGTTCAAGCTCGACGGCGCGCGGATCCAGGTGCACAAGGACGGCGACGACGTCGCGGTCTTCACCCGCAGCCTCCGCGACATCACCGCCGGCGTACCGGAGCTGACCGCGTGGGCCCGCGCCCGACCGGTCCGCGCCACGGTCCTGGACGGCGAGTCGCTGGCCCTGACCGACGACGGGCGACCGCGACCGTTCCAGGAGTCGGTCAGCCTGGCCGGCGTCGGGCTGCAGCGGCCGCACCTGTTCGACTGCCTGCACCTGGACGGGCAGGACCTCATCGACCGGCCGCTCACCGAGCGGCTGGCGGCGCTCGACGAGGTGGCGGCCGCCGACCGGATCCCGGGGGTCGTCCGGCCCGACCTGGCCGCCGCAGCGGTGCTGGACAACGCGCTCGAGCGCGGCCACGAGGGCGTGATCGTCAAGGCGCTGGACTCGCCGTACGCCGCAGGCCGGCGTGGCCGGTCCTGGCAGAAAGTCAAGCCGGTCCACACGTACGACCTCGTGGTGCTGGCCGCCGAGTGGGGTTTCGGGCGGCGAACCGGCTGGTTGTCCAACATCCACCTCGGCGCCCTCGACGCCGACGGCCAGCCGGTGATGGTGGGCAAGACGTTCAAAGGGATGACCGACGAGCTGCTGGCCTGGCAGACCGCGACGTTCCCGGCGCTGCAGACCGGGACCGACGGCCACGTGGTGTACATCAGGCCCGAGCTTGTGGTGGAGATCGCGCTGGACGGCGTGCAGCGCAGCGTCCGCTACCCCGGTGGGATCGCCTTGCGCTTCGCCCGCGTGCTGCGCTACCGGCCGGACAAGGCCGTCGCCGAGGCGGACGGCCTGGACGCGCTGCGGGCACTGTTGCGCTGAGACCCAAACGGGCCCACCGCGGCCCCGCCACCGACGGACGGCGGCAGGGCCGCAAGGCCCCCGATGAGCGGCCGTCGCGGTCCCCACCCTCCGCCGACTCGCTCGAATAGCGGGCACGGTCACAGTTGCCCGATACTCAGCCGACGGTAGGCAGGAGTTGTCGCCGCAGTGTCGCCAGCGTGCCGACGCCGTGCCGGCAGCACCTCCCGTCGTGGCGCGTCAGTAGGGAAAGTCGGGGGAGTTGCCGGTGGGCTTCGAGGAGGGGTCAGAACACCTGCGATTTCTGCTGGCCCGACCCGGGCTGGCCCGCCAGATCTGGCAGCGCCGGCAGCGCACGACGACGCCGATCGGCCGGATCAACCAGGCTGCGGTCGGCCAGGTCCTGGCCGAGTACCTGTGGTACGGGCCTGCGGGCGGACAGTGACACCGCTTTGCCGCGGCGACTCAAGGACACGGTGGCCCGGGCGCTGTCCGGTCAACGACTCACGCCCGAGAAGATCGGCTGGTTCTGCGTGGCGTTCGCGTTGCCGCGCCACGAGAAGCAGCGCCTGCTGTCCCTCGTGGAGGGCTCGTCGTTCGTCCGGCCGCTGACCGGCAACGACGGCCCGCCGCAGGCACTGGAGCCGCGCCCGCCGTACCGGACCCTGTCCCTCCACGAGCACCACTACCTCGGGCCGGACGGGCAACCGATCCGGCATTCCACGACGCAGGTCATCCAGGCCGGCGGCGAAGGGCTCGCCGCCCACCGCTACGTGTTCGACACCGACGCCCTGACCGTGGACGTCCTGCAGGGCGGGCGGCTCGACAAGGATGTCGTGCCGGCCGGCGGCGGGCTGTTCGGCGTCGACATCGTCCTGACGACCGCCCTGCACGCCGGCCAGACTGCGACCCTGCGCTACGACACTCGTTTCGTCGGCGGCACGCAACTGCCCCCGGAGTTCCGGCGGGCGGCGTACCGGCCGGTGCACAACGTCGACCTGCGGGTGCAGTTCGATCCGCAGCGGGTGCCACGACGGGTCTTCCGCACCGAGTGGCCGGGCCTGACCGACCCACCCTCGTACCGGGTCGCCATCACGCTGGACGCCGACCTCGCCGCGCACCAGTTCCTGCCCACGATCCAGGGGCGGGTGGTGGGCACCTGGGAGTGGTGAGTCAGCGCGAGCGAACCTGGGCGTGTGAGCGCCAGAGTTCGAGCACGGCCGGATCGCCGATGATGTCCGGTTCGGTACGGCGACGGCGGTTCCACAGCAGCAGGTAGAGCTCGCTCGCGGAGCCGGTGAGGGTGCAGTCGGCCGGCTCGTCCGAGGGCGACGTCGTACGCCGGGCGGTCGGGCCGATCTGCATCCGCCAGCTGCGGTCCACGTCGGTCGGCCGCACCGCCAGCGACACCGGCGGGTCGGACACCAGTTTGCCGCCACCGCGGGTGAAGAAGCCGGCCAGCAGCTCATCGATGCCGTCGGCGGCGAGGGCGGGGTCGTACGTGGGAACCCGGTCCAGTGCACTGTCCGCGTCGGCCCGGTGGATCGCGGTCTCGTGCGCCTGCCGCCGGGCCCAGAAAGCCAACGGCACCAGGCCCGGGATGAAGGTCCAGCAGTCCAGGTCGGCGGGTGCGGCTCGCAATCCCTCGACCAGCGTGGCGTGCCCTTCGGCGTACCAGTCCAGCAAGTCGTCAACGGGCGCGACCGCGGTACGGGGGTGCTTGCCACCGGCCGTCGCGGCCTTGCCCTCCCGCAGGAACGTCGCCGCCCACCGGTGCACCTTGCCGACGTGGGCCAGCAACGTGTCCACGGTCCAGGTGGGACAGTTCGGCACGTCGGCGGTGAGCCCGGCCGCCTGGGCCGCGGCGTGCAGGGCCTGACCCTGCTCGTCGACGGCGGCGATGTGGTCGGCGACGCGCACGCCGGGCAGTCTGGCAGACCGGTCGGAGCGGGAGGCGTGATGGATCAGGTCGACGTCGGCGGTCTGCGGATCGCGTACGAGCGGGCCGGCCATGGACCGCCGCTTGTTCTCCTGCACGGGTTCGTGGGCGACGGCCGGTCGACGTTCGGGCAGCAGATCGATGACCTGTCCGACGAGTTCACGGTGGTGGCATGGGACGGGCCGGGTGCTGGTCGATCGGCGGATCCGCCCGCGTCGTTCCGGCTGCCGGACTATGCCGACTGCCTCGCCGGCTTCGTCGCCGCCCTGGAGCTGGACCGACCGCACGTCGTGGGGTTGTCCTACGGGGCAGCGCTCGCCCTGCAACTTGCTGGCGCCTACCCGCACGTGCCCCGATCACTCGTCCTCGCCGGCGCCTATGCGGGTTGGGCCGGCTCGCTGCCGGCACCGGAGGTCGAGCAACGCCTGGCCAGCAGCCTGCGGGCCGCCGAGCTGGCGCCGGAGCAGTTCGTCGGCGCGCTGCTGCCGACGATGTTCTCCGCCGCGGCGGCGCCGGAGCGAGTCGCCGGGTTCGCCGCGGCAGTGCCGCAGTTTCACCCCGCCGGCTTCCGGGCCATGGCTCGGGCGATGGCGGCCGCCGACCTGCGCGCCGTGCTGCCGGCTATAGACGTGCCGACGCTGCTGCTGTGCGGAGAGAAGGACGACCGAGCGCCGCTGCGCGTAGCCGAGGCCCTGCACGCGGCGATTCCCACGTCGAGGCTGGTCGTCCTGACCGGCGTCGGTCACGTGAGCAGCGTCGAGGCCCCCGAGCGCTTCAATCAGGAGGTCCGACACTTCCTTCAGGACCACACGAGGTAACCGGTGGGCGCGGCAGGTGTACGGCGAACGTCGTACCGGCCGCTGTGCTGCGGACCTCGACCCGCCCGCCGTGGGCCGCGGCGACCGCGGCGACGATGGCCAAGCCGAGGCCGGTGCTGCCGGCCGTCCGCGAGCGCGAGGCGTCCCCGCGGGTGAAGCGCTCGAAGACGTTCGGGAGCAGGTCTGGGTCGATGCCCGGGCCGTCGTCCTCGACCAGCAGCAGCGCCGCGTCCTGCTCCGCGGTCACGGTCGTGGTGACGTGCGAGCCCGGCGGCGTATGGGTCCGCGCGTTGGCCAGCAGGTTGGCGAGCACCTGGTGCAGCCGCCCCACGTCGCCGGTGACGACGAGTTCCTCGGGCGGCAGCCGCAGGCTCCACCGGTGCTCGGGTGCGGCCGCCCGGGCGTCGCTCACCGCGTCGATGGCGAGCCGGGACAGCTCCACCGGCTCTCGCTCCAGCGGCCGGCCCGAATCCAGCCGGGCCAGCAGCAGCAGGTCCTCGACGAGCAGGGTCATCCGGTTCGCCTCGGACTCCACCCGGTTCAGCGCGTGGGCGGTGTCGGGGTCCAGCGCGGCACCGCGACGGCGGGTCAGCTCCGCGTACCCCCGGATGGAGGCCAGCGGAGTCCGCAGTTCGTGGCTGGCGTCGGCGACGAAGCGGCGGACCCGGGTCTCGCTGGCCTGCCGGGCGGTCAGGGCCGCGCCTACATGTCCGAGCAGCTTGTTGAGCGCAGCACCGACCTGCCCCACCTCGGTCCGCGGGTCGGCGTCGACGTCGGGGACGCGTTCGGCCAGGGCGACCTCGCCCCGGTCCAGCGGCAGCTCACTGACCCGGGTGGCGGTCGCGGCCACCCGGTCCAGGGGACGCAGGGAACGGGTGATGAGCAGCGCTCCCGCGAGACCGGTGAGCAGGAGGCCGAGCAGCGCCACCGCCGCCTCGACGAGGGCGAGCCGGGTGACGGTCTGCTGGACGCTGCGCAGGGACAGCCCCAGGAGCAGGCCGTCGCCCCGGTCCCCCTCCACGGCGAGCACCCGGTAGTCGCCGAGGTCGCCCACGGCGACGGAGCGGGGGCGGCCGTCGGTGGGCACGTCCTCGAGGACGGCGTACTGCTGGGCGGTCAGCTCCTGCAGGGTGCCCGCACTGGACAGCACGGCAGCCAGGGCGACCCGGCCGTCGTCGAGGTTCGCGCCGAGGGTGCCGACGTTCTGGCCGGGGAAGAGCAGGAAGTCGATGTCCCCACCGCTTGCGCCGCCGCCGCGGTCGGGGAGCGCTCCCGGGGACGGGTAGCCGGGTGCTCCGCTGCGGCCGGCCGCGCTCGCCAGCTGATCGTCGAGCTGGTCGACGAGGAACCCCCGCAGCAGCACCAGGCTGAGCCCGCCGATGACCAGGCAGACGAGGGCGAGCAGGGCGATGGTCCCGGCGATCAGCCGGGACTGCAGGGTGAAGCGGCGGGTCACTCGGCCGCGGCGCGCAGGACGTAGCCGGCGCCGCGCATGGTGTGGATCATCGGCGCCCGCCCGGCGTCGATCTTGCGCCGCAGGTAGGAGATGTACAGCTCGACCACGTTGGCCTGCCCGCCGAAGTCGTAGTTCCAGACGCGGTCGAGGATCTGCGCCTTGGACAGCACCCGGCGCGGGTTGCGCATCAGGAAGCGCAGCAGCTCGAACTCGGTGGCGGTCAGGCTGATCTCGGTACCACCCCGGCGTACCTCCCGACTGTCCTCGTCGAGGTACAGGTCACCGACGGTCAGGACCGCATCGTCCCGGGCTACCGCCGCGCCCGAGCGGCGGACCAGCGCGCGCACCCGGGCCACCACCTCCTCCAGCGAGAACGGCTTGGTCACGTAGTCGTCGCCGCCCGCGGTGAGCCCGGCGATGCGGTCCTCGACGGCGTCGCGGGCGGTCAGGAACAGGACCGGGACGCTGGGAGTGTCGTTGCGCAGCCGGCGCAGGACCTCCAGGCCGTCGATGTCGGGCAGCATCATGTCCAGGACGACGGCGTCGGGCCGGAACTCCCGCGCCGTCCGGACCGCCTCGATGCCGGCCTCGGCGGTGCGTACGTCCCAGGCCTCGAAGCGCAGCGCCATGGACAGCAGCTCGCGCAGGCTCGTGTCGTCGTCCACGACGAGTACCCGCAGCGGAGTCCCGTCGGCGCGCCGGACCCCGGCGGGGGACTCGGAGCGGGCCGCATTCACCGGCATCATGGTGGCAGCTTGGGCGCGTCGGCTGTCGGCACCCTGGGCGGTTGCTGTGCGTCGGCTGTGCGTCGAACCGGGCGGGAGGTGACCTGGACCCGATGACGTCCTCCGACGGATCCGCCGTCCGTACCGTGCCCTTCGGCGCGGCCGTCCGGGCCTGGTTCCTCATCTCGCTGCAGACCTTCGGCGGGCCGGCCGGGCAGATCGCGGTGATGCACCGGGCGCTGGTCGATGACAAGCGCTGGATCGGGGAGCGACGGTTCCTGCACGCGTTGAACTACTGCATGCTGCTGCCCGGCCCGGAGGCCCAGCAGCTCGCGGTCTACACCGGCTGGCTGCTGCACGGCACCCGCGGGGGCCTGGTCGCGGGAACGCTGTTCGTGCTGCCCGGTGCGGCCGCGCTGCTGGTCCTGTCCGCCGTCTACGTGGCCTTCGGCAGCACCGTGGCCGTGACGTCGCTGTTCGCCGGGCTCGCTCCCGCCGTGCTCGCCGTGGTCGCCCAGGCGGTGGTGCGGGTCGGCCGCCGCGCTCTGGTCCGCCCCGCGCTCGTGGCCTTGGCCGTCCTCGCCTTTCTGGCCTTGACCCTGCTGGCCGTGCCCTTCCCGCTCGTCGTGCTGGCCGCCGCCGTCGCGGGGTGGGCGCTGGGCCGCTGGTGGCCGGCTCCGGAGCGGTTGGCTCCGGCGAGGTCCGACCCCTCGGCGCCGGCTTCCGTCATCCCGGACGACGCGCTGCACACCGTCGCGCCGTCGCGATCGCGGGCGCTGATCGTGCTCGGCGTCGGCCTGGTGGCCTGGGGCGTTCCGTTGCTGGCCGTCGTCGTGCTCACCGGCACGAGCAGCGTGCTGACCACCATGGGGACGTTCTTCTCCGGCGCCGCCGTCGTGACCTTCGGTGGTGCGTACGCCGTACTGGCCTACGTCGCCCAGCGGGCCGTCGAGGTCTACGGCTGGCTCACCCCGACCGAGATGCTGCGCGGGTTGGCGCTGGCCGAGACCACGCCCGGTCCGCTGATCATGGTGGTCCAGTTCGTCGCCTTCGTGGGCGCTTACCACGATCCCGGCGGGCTGAACCCGTGGGTGTCCGCGGTGCTGGCCTCGCTGCTGGTCACCTGGGTGACGTTCGTCCCGAGCTTCGTCTTCGTCTTCCTCGGCGCGCCGTCGATCGAGCGGCTGCGCGGGAACCGCACGCTGGCCGCGGCGCTCACCGGTGTGACCGCGGCTGTGGTCGGGGTGATCGCCAGCCTGGCGGTGTACTTCGCCAGTACGACGCTGTTCGCCCGGTCGGACTCGTGGGGCCTGCTGGCCCTGCCCATCCCGGAGTTGACCAGCGTGCGCTGGTTCGCCCTGGCGGTCACGGCGCTGGCCGCGGTGCTGCTCTTTCGGCTGCGGTGGGGGGTGCTGTCGACGCTCGGGGTGTGCGCTGCCGTTGGTCTCGTCGCCGGGCTGGCCGGCGTCCCCGTCGCCTGAGGGTGTGCGCCGGTCTGGGTCGGGTCCTAGATTGAGGGCAACGGACACGACACCAGCGAGGAGCCCGATGGCCGAGTACACCCTGCCCGATCTGCCCTACGACTACGCGGCGCTGGAGCCGCACATCTCCGGCGAGATCATGCAACTGCACCACGACAAGCACCACGACACCTACGTCAAGGGTGCGAACACCGCGCTGGAGAAGCTGGCCGAAGCCCGCTCGAAGGACGACCTGGCCACTGTCAACCTGCACCAGAAGAACCTGGCCTTCAATCTGGCCGGGCACGTGAACCACTCGGTCTTCTGGCCGAACATGAGCCCGGACGGGGGTGACCGGCCGGCCGGTGAGTTGGCGGCGGCGATCGACGACGGCTTCGGTGGGTTCGAGAAGTTCCAGGCGCACTTCACCGCGGCCGCGCTGGGCATCCAGGGCTCCGGCTGGGCCAGCCTGGCCTGGGACCCGGTCGGCGGTCAGCCGATCATCCAGCAGTTCTACGACCACCAGTCCAACCACGTCGCCGGCGCGCACTCGCTGCTCATGCTGGACATGTGGGAGCACGCCTTCTACCTGCAGTACAAGAACGTCAAGCCGGACTACGTCAAGGCCTGGTGGAACGTCGTCAACTGGGCCGACGTCACCGCCCGCTTCGAGCGGGCGCGGTCGCTGTAGGCCTCGCCTCACCTCGGGGGTGCAGCTCGTCGCCTACACGGACGGTGCCCGGCCCGGCCACGACGGCACCGATGGCGAGGCAACTGCCGCGCTCGCGGTGGATGGTGCGCAAGACCGTGAGGTCCTTGTCGATCCCGTCCGGCTGCGGGCGGGTCACCATGACGCAGCGCGTGATCTGCATCCGTACGTCGAGGTCGGCCTCGCCGACGCTCACCGTGGAGCCGACCAGCGCGTCCTCGCCCTCGCCCTCGAGGATCACGTTGGCGCGGAACCGCCGCTGCGGCCACGCCCCGAGTGTCGCGGTCGACAGCAGCGACACGTTGGCCCGGCCACTGTCGTGGAACGCCCCGCTGGCTCCGCTGAACGGTTCCCAGTCATCGTCGTGCTCGAAGTCGGCCGGGTTCTCGTACACCCGCTCGCCCGGCTCGGCGGCCGAGCGCAGCGTGACCGGCCGACCGAGCCACGCCGACAGGGCCTCGTCGTCGTCGGCCGTCGTACCGTCCGGCAGCGTGATGGTCACGCTGCCATCGGGCCGGTACGCCGCCGCGGCGAAGAGCAGCGCAGGCTGCCGTCGGGCGGTCAGTCCGAAGCCGCTGTCGCGGTCGAACAGCGCGAACGCACGGTCGCCGCGGATGCCCTGACTCTCGACCTCGACCTGCGCCAGCCGCTCGCCCTGCATCGACTTGACCGGGAAGCGCCAGAGCTCTGTCACCCGCATGTCGCCGACCCTAGGCTGGCTCGCGGGTGCCGCGCCGGTCAGCCGGGCAGGGTCAGCGCGCCGTCCGCGGCCACCGTCGACACATCCGCCGGGACGGCGTCCGGGTAGATCAGCCCCGTTCCGGTGTTGAGCAGCACTACCTCGTCGGTCGGCGCCAGCCAGCCCGAGGCGAGCAGCGCGCGCGTCGCGGAGACGCACGCCGCCCCCTCCGGGCACACGAACAGGCCCTCCAGCCGGCCGACGAGCGGGATATCGGCCAGCAGGTCGGCGTCGTCGACCGCCACCGCCGTACCGCCCGTGGCGTACAGCGCGTCCAGGATGAGGAAGTCCCCGAGCGGCGCCGGAACGGTGATGCCGTACGCCGCGGTCCGCGCGTCGACCCACGGCTCGCACGACTTGGCGCCGGCCTCGAAGGCGCGCACCACCGGGGCGCAGCCGCGGGCCTGGACGGCGACCATCCGCGGCAACGGGCCGTCCACCCAGCCGAGCTCGAGCAGCTCGCGCAGCGCCTTGACGATGCCGATCAGTCCGACGCCGCCGCCTGTCGGGTAGACCACGACGTCGGGCATCCGCCAGCCGAGCTGCTCGGCCAGCTCGAACCCCATCGTCTTCTTGCCCTCGATCCGGTACGGCTCCTTGAGGGTGCCGACGTCGTACCACTCGGTAGCGGCCACGGCCGCGCCGACCAGCCGGCCGGCGTCGGAGATCAGCCCGTCCACGAGCACCAGGTGGCCGCCGGCCGCGATCACCTCGGCCCGCGTGATAGTCGGCGCGTCCAGCGGCATCGCGACCAGCATCCGCAGTCCGGCACGGGCGGCGTACGCCGCCCAGGCGGCGCCGGCGTTGCCGTTGGTCGGCATGGCCATCGCCCCGACGCCGAGTTCGGCGGCCCTTGAGACCCCGACCGCGGCGCCGCGGGCCTTGAACGAGCCGGTCGGCAGCGCGCCCTCGTCCTTGATCCACAGCCGCTCCAGTCCGAGCGACGCCGCCAGCCGCGGTACGCCGAGCAGCGGCGTCATCGCCTCGCCCAGGCTGACGACCTGGCCGGGTCCGGTCACCGGGAGCAGCTCGTGGTAGCGCCACATCGTGGGTGGGCGCCCGGCCAGGTCGGCCGGCCGCAGCGTCACCCGCGCCAGGTCGTAACGGGCCAGTAGCGGCGACCGGCAGGCCGGGCACAGCCCCTGCCAGGTGACGGCGTCGTAGGTCTGTCCGCAGCGGGCGCACTCGAGGTGGCTCAGGGCACTGAACACGCTCCGATCCTGACATCGCGCCGCGCAGTGTGGCCGAGGCGTTTGAGCTGAGGCGTCCCGGCGCAGGGAAGCCGTTGGCATCGGGCTCGGCTACCGCTTCCAGCCTGACCCCGGATGATCACGGGGATCTGCCGGTCCTGACCGGCGAATCCCCATGATCACGACGGGCAACTCAGCCGCCGCGTCCCCCTCCCGTGCCCCCACGTACGCCGTGGCGACCGGGTCAGACGTGCAGGACCAGGCGCAAGCCGTCATCGACGGCTCGGAGGGCGCGCGGAGCAATCGCGCCCACGGGCGCGTCCAGCACAGCCCGGTTCGCGGTCAGGACCTGGCTCACGTTCACCACCGATGGTTTCGGCAGCGGATTACCCGGTCCCTCGAGCGTCACATTGCCGGGCGCCTCGGCCAACCGCATGTTCGACGTGACCGTCGCGACGATCACAGTGCGGATTCCAGAGCGATTGAAGCGGTTGGACGAGATCACGAGTGCCGGGCGACGATAGCCGGGCTCAGAACCGCGCGGGTGTCCGAAGTCCACCCACCAGAGGTCGCCGCGGGCTACCACTCCCAGGCGCCGGAGTCGATGAGGCGCCGGCCGGCCGTCGCGTCGAGGGCCGGCGTGTCTTGCGCCAGCGCGTCCAACGCCGCCGTCACCGGGTCGTCCTCGCGGCCGTCGAGGTAGGCCTCGAGCGCGCGGGCGTACAACTGCGAGCGACTGAGGGCCAGCTGTTCCGCCGCGGCGTCAGCACGCGCGAAGAGCTCGTCCGGCAGGGAGACAGCAACCTTCACGCCGGCGAGTATGTGAGGTCATACCGACGCAGCGGGTCAGCCTCCGGCCATCGCGCCGACCACGAGGAACGGCTCCTTCCCGGACACCACCTCCGCCGACAGCAGGCTGTCGGCCGGTTCGTGGGACAGGTCTTCCTCGCAGGCGTAGAAGCGGACGAACGGCCGCCGCGCACCGCCACCGTGCTCCCGCAAGGTCCCGCGCAGCATCGGATGCGCTGACTCCAGGGCGTCCAGCACCCCGCCGATCGTCGGCGGGTCGGCCACGTCGAGCGACAGCTCCGAACTGACGCCGGCCAGCGAGCGCAGGTGGGCCGGCAGGACGACCCGGATCATGTCAGCGTCTGCACTTCGACCGAGAGCACCGCCGGTAGATCCCGCACGATCGGCGCCCAGCTGTCGCCGGAGTCGGCCGAGGCGTAGACCTGCCCGCCGCTCGTCCCGAAGTACAGCCCGCAGGAGTCCAGGGAGTCCACCGCCATCGCGTCCCGCAGCACGTTGACGTAGCAGTTCTCCTGGGGCAACCCCGTGGTCAGGGCCTCCCACTCGTCGCCGCCGCTGCGGCTGCGGTAGACCCGCAGTTTGCCGTCCATGACGAAGTGGTGCGAGTCGCTGGTGATCGGTACGACGAACACCGTGTCCGGCTCGTGCGCGTGCACCGCCACCGGGAAGCCGAAGTCCGTGGGCAGGTTGCCGCTGATCTCGCGCCAGTTGTCCCCGCCATCGTCGCTGCGCATGACGTCCCAGTGCTTCTGCATGAACAGCGTCTGCGGGCGGGACGGGTGCATCGCGAGCCGGTGCACGCAATGCCCGACCTCGGCGTCGGTGTCCGGGATTCCCTCGGAGTGCAGGCCGTGGTTCTTCGGCTGCCAGGTCTGCCCGCCGTCGTCGGTCCGGAACACCCCGGCCGCGGAGATCGCGGCGAAGATCCGCTGCGGGTCGACCGGATCCTGCAGGACGGTGTGCAGGCACATCCCGCCGGCTCCGGGCTGCCAGGACGAACCCGACGGGTGGGTCCGCAGGCCCGGCAGCTCCGACCAGGTCGCCCCGGCGTCGGTGGAGCGGAACAGCGCGGCGTCCTCGACCCCGGCGTACACCGTGTCCACGTCGTGCAGCGACGGCTCCAGATGCCAGACCCGGGCGAACTCCCACGGGTGCGGCGTTCCGTCGTACCACTGGTGTGTTCCCGTTTCACTGGCGTAGCGAAACTCGTTGCCGACCGGGTTCCACGACTTCCCGCCGTCGTCCGAGCGCTGGATCACCTGACCGAACCAGCCGCCGGACGGCGCCGCGTAGATCCGCTCGGGATCCAGCAGTGACCCGGCGACGTGGTAGACCTCCCAGCCCGGAAAGTGCGGGCCGCTGACCTCCCAGTCCCGCCGATCCCCGTCCGAGGTGATGATGAAGGCGCCCTTCCGGGTGCCTACGAGTATGCGTACACCGGTCATCGGTGCTCCTCTCCGCACGGTCCTTCCGCGCAGGTTAGTGACCGGCACCGACGAGGAAAGTCATCGGTCGGTGGAGATATGGTCACGACCATGTCCCGAGCGCTGCGTTACCTGCTGGCCGCGTACGTCGGGGCGGTCCTGGCGACCAAGGAGCTCGAACGCCGCGCGGTACTCCAGTGCGGATGTCCGTCGGACTGTTGGTGTCACCGGCCGGGCTCGAGCCTGTTCCGGTGGGTGCTCCCGATCGGGCACGGCGGGCGCGCTTGAGCCGGTCGGCTCCGCTCCTGCTCGCCCTGCTCCTCCTCGTGCCGGCCTGCGACCGCGAAGCGAGGCAGCGCGAGACCACCGCGGTCCGGCCGGGTACGAGCACCGCGATGCCCCCGGACACGGGCAGCGCGCCCTCGAGCCCGGCGGGTACGTCGCCCCCGGCCCAGCCGACCAGCGAGCCGGTGACCACCGATGGAGACTGCCGCTACCTGGAGACCACCTTCGTCGAGCAGACCGTGGGGCAGCGGATCGCGCGGACGACGTACACCGCGACCAGTCACGAACTGCTGCCCGGCTGCACGTTCTACCGTCCCGACGGTGACCCGGCCGTGGACATCACGGTGACCGCGTTCCCGACCGCGGTCGAGGCCCAGACCGCCGCCATCGGTCTCGGTACCCCGGCTGCCAACCCGGTGGACGACGTCGGCGACGGTGGCGTCGTGCTCGTGACGGAGGACGCGGCCGTGCTCGCGGTCACCGTCGATGCGACCTTGTTGGTGGTGACCGTCAACCAGGCCTCGTCGCTGCAGGCGCGGGCGCTGGCCGTCCTTGTCGCCCCCCTGCTGTCGTGACTGCGCCCGCGGAGCGGAGGGCGTCGGCGGGCCAGCTGAGTCGTGGAAGGATCGGTCAGACCACCGATCACGAGGAGAACCTGTGCCGTTGCACGCGACCCTGCGCACCAACCACGGCGACATCCGGGTGGAGCTGTTCCCCGATCACGCGCCCAAGACGGTCCGCAATTTCGTCGACCTGGCTGAGGGCAGCAAGGAGTGGACCGACCCGCGGACCTTGGCCAAGACCACCGGCAAGCTGTACGACGGGACGGTATTCCACCGGGTCATCGCCGGGTTCATGCTGCAGGGTGGCGACCCGCTGGGGCAGGGCATCGGCGGGCCCGGGTACACCTTCGACGACGAGATCCACCCCGAGCTGAGCTTCACCCGGCCGTACATCCTCGCGATGGCCAACAGCGGCAAGCGGATGGGCAAGGGCACCAACGGCTCGCAATTCTTCATCACCGTCGCCCCGACGACCTGGCTGCAGGGCAAGCACACGATCTTCGGCGAGGTGGCCGACCAGCCCAGCCGCGACGTCGTCGACGCCATCGGCGCGGTCCGCACGGGGGCCGGTGACCGTCCGGTGCAGGACGTCGTCCTGGAGTCGGTCACCATCGACCGGGGGTGAGGTAGATCGAGCCGCACCCGCCC
>JACCSC010000255.1 GCA_013813215.1 Geodermatophilaceae bacterium
GCGCGATGTCGTCGTTGCCGCCGAAGACCGCACCGAAGATGAACAGCAACAGGATCGGGAACAGCAGGACGAACACGACGGCCGCCCGCTCGCGGAAGAAGCTCAGCAGCTCGGCCCGGATGCGGGCGCCGCTGACCGTGGCCAGCGACGGCAGCTCGGCAGTGCGCGTGGTGGTCGTGTCGGTCATGCGGCGTCTCCGATCATCTGCAGGTAGACGTCCTCCAGGGTGGGTCGGGCGACCACGAGTTCGGGGACCTCTCCGCCGTACTGCGCGGCGAGCTCGCCGACGAACTGGGCGGGCGTGTTCGTGCTGACCCGCTCCGGTCCCTTGGGCCCGCGCCAGGAGACCGTCGCCTCGGCCGATCCGCGACCGCCGAGGGCCGACGGGGTGTCCAGGGCGACCAGCTCGCCGCGGGCGATCACACCGACCCGGTCGGCCAGCTGCTCGGCCTCCTCGAGGTAGTGCGTGGTCAGCAGGATCGTCGTACCCAGGGTGCGCAGGCTCTCGATCAGCTTCCAGAACTGCCGCCGCGCCTCGGGGTCGAAGCCGGTGGTGGGTTCGTCCAGGAACAGCAGTTCGGGGTTGCCCAGGATGCCGAGGCCGACGTCGAGCCGGCGACGCTGGCCGCCGGAGAGCTGGTCACCGCGGGTCGAGCGCTTCTCGGTCAGCCCGACGAGGTCCAGGACCTCGTCCACCGGGCGCGGGTTGGGATAAAAGGCGGCGAAGGAGGCCAGCGACTCCGCGGGGGTGAGCTCGGTCAGATCCTTGGTGGACTGCAGGACGATGCCGATCCGCGCCTTCCAGTGCGCGTCGGCCTTGCCTGGGTCCGTGCCGAGCACCTCGACCTCCCCGCCGTCGCGGTTGCGGTAGCCCTCGAGGATCTCCGTCGTCGTGGTCTTGCCCGCGCCGTTCGGGCCGAGCAGGGCGAAGATCTCACCGTCGTGGATGTCGAGATCGATCCCGGCGACGGCCTGGTGCGCGCCGTACCGCTTGGTCAGGCCACGCACCCGCACGGCGTTCATGCCGCCTCCGCGGCGGAACGTACGTCGGCGGTACTCGCACTCGTCATGCCGTCGAGCATGCCTGGTCACTTCGCGAGCCCACCACGACCGTCCGGCTCAGCTGCCGTCCACCGTTCAGTGGGCGAACGGGTTCAACGTGCGGGCACCGGTGTCCTCGACGTCCCGCGCGTTGCGGGTGACGAGCGTGAGGTCGTGTACGACGGCCGTCGCCGCCATCAGGCTGTCCACGACCGGCAGCGGGCGCACGGCGTTCATCCGTCCCCACTCCTGGGCGATGTCGCCCGTGATCGGCAGGGTGCGCTCCGCGAAGTCCGCGCGCACCGCCGCCAACCAATCCTCGAAGACGACCGCGGCCAACGGATCGCGGCGGGCCAGTCCGCTTGCCCCCCGCTGGACCTCGCCCAAGACCAGAACCGACAGGTAGAGCTGGTTCGACGGGGTAGCGGCCAACCAGCCGGCGACCCCGGCGTTCTGTCGGCGGGGCTTGCGGGTCTCGGACAGGACGTTGGTGTCCAACAGGAAGCTCACGAGAAGTCGATCTCGCGTGGCGGGTCCTTGGATCGCACGATGTCGAGCAGGTCGAAGTCCGGGCCGGACATGAGGAACTCCTTGAAGTCCATCTTCGGCTTGCGGCTGCGGTGATACTCCTCGGCCGACATCACGACCGCGACCTCGCGGCCGTTGCGGGTGACGACCTGGGGACCTTCGGACTCGGCCTTGCGCACGAGTTCGGAGAAACGCTGCTTGGCTTCCTGCAGTTGCCACGCCATCCGCCCCCACCTCCTGTCTAGACAGACTAGACAGGATACGGCCCCGGCCGGACTTGTGGATGCGCCGAGTCGGGCCTCGGCGGGGCGGCGGATCAGCATCCGCTCGGAGCTATTCGGCGCGAGCGGCCAGTTCGGGACTGAACGCGGGGACGCAGATCGCTACGTACTCGGCCCCCTCGGCGTACGGCGTCGTATAACGGATCGTGTCCCCGGCCTTGGTCAGCACCGCCTGCACGGCCGCCACGTCGACGTACCCATCGGCGTGCTCGACCCGGACCACTCCGCGCAGGACGAGGGTGAT
>JACCSC010000274.1 GCA_013813215.1 Geodermatophilaceae bacterium
TTGCACCATCTGCCCACCTACGAGCCGTAGGGGAAGCAAGTGGGCAGTTCCGACTGCCAGCCGCACCGCCGCACGAGGGGTATCAAGCCAGCAGGCGCTGCAGACGGGGCGGCTAGCGCTGACTCAAGTCCGTCCTGGAGAGAGGCGGGTCCGACGAGGGACTCAGGCGTTCTGGCTGAGGCAGTACGAACCGTCCTCGGGGCGGAGGAAAACGTCCCCCACGTCGCCGGCGAAGGCGGCTTGCGCGCGGAACACGCCGGGGCCCACCTCCTCGAGGATCTCCAAGGAGAACGTGCCCGGTTCGGGGGCGTCGGAGCTGAAGTCCTCCAGCGTCACCTCGGCCCGATCCGCACTGCACAGCAAGCCGTAGGCGACCTCCAGGGTGCCCACGTTGACCGCGAGTTCGAAGGTGGCGCCGACCGCCTCGGCGGCGACCAGCTGCTCGGGGTCGGAGGACTCCGTTGGCTGCCCCCCGGTCGAGGTCTGCGTCGACTCAGTGGTCTCGGTGGTCTCGGTGCTGGTCTCGGTGGGTTCGGTGGACCCGGTCGGTTCGGTCGACTCGGTGGTCGCCGGCGCCGAACCGGAGCCGGCCAGCGCGCCGGTCCCGGGCTCGACCACGCTGTCACAACCGACGAGGAAGGCAGCGGTGAGGCCGAGTGCGGCCAGCAGGCGTGGTGACATGACCGGCCGAGTCTGCCATGGGTAGGCAGCGCTCAACCGACCTCGATCACTACCTTGCCGCGGGAGTGCCCGGTCTCCACGGCCGCCACCGCCTCGCCGGCTCGATCCAAGGCGACGAGGTCGGTGACGTGCGGATCGAGCTTGCCCTCGATCACGAGTTCGGCGAGCCGGCCCAGGGTGGCGCTGCTGCGATCGCGTTCAACGCCGGTGCCACCAAGTTCCGCGCTGACCCGGGGATCGGCGGTGGTGAGGAGGCGCGATCGGTCCGACACCAGGTCGGCGACCTCGCGGGCGGCGTCCAGACCGATCAGATCCAGAATCGCATCGACACCGTCCGGCATGATTTCCCGGATCCGGTCGGCCACCCCATCGCCGTAGGTCACGAGCGTGGCGCCCAGGGACTCGGTCAGCTCGCGCTTGGCCTCGCTGCCGGTGCCGATCACGAACACGCCAGCGTCGCGGGCGAGCTGCGCGGCGATCACGCCGACCCCGCCGCCGATGCCGATGATGAGCAAGCTCTGGCCTTCGGTGAGTCCCAGTTGGTTGACCGCGTCGAACGCCGTACCGGCCGCGACGGGCAGTACGGCGGCGTCGGTGAACGACAGCTGCGGTGGCTTGATCGCCGCCTGCGCGGCCGTGACCAAGGTGTACTCGGCGTACCCGCCCGAACCGGGCGCGACGCTACCGAACACCTCGTCGTGCACGGCGAAGCCGTCGACGTCCTGACCGACCTCCTCGACCACGCCGGCCACCTCGGAGCCCATCGGGATCGGCAGGGTCAGGGGCATCACCTCGGCGAGATGGCCCTGACGGACCTTCCAGTCCACGGGATTCACCCCCGCCGCCCGCACGCGCACTAGGAGTTCGCCGGCGCCCGGAGCGGGCATGGGCAGGTCGAACAGCTGCTGCGTCTCTGCTCCGCCGTACTCGCTGAAGCCGAAGGCCTGGGGCATCCGGTGAACGCTCGCCCGCTCAGACGCCGCGGGGCGGCGGAGTCGGAGCCGGGCCCGAGCCGGGGTCCGGCGAGCGACCCGTGTCGTCGTCCTCCGGCTCGTCCTCCAGCACGTACTCCTCGCGGACCACCGGCACGGTGATGGTCTGCTCCTCGTGGACGACGTGACGGCGCAGCCGCAGCCCCGGCGTTCCGCTCTCCCTGACGTCGGAATCCCCGGTCTGCGGAGTCATGGCGGGCAGCGGCGGCGGGGGATCGGAAGACCCCGAATCGCCGGGCGAGGGATCGAGCGCACCGCGACCGGAGCCGGCGCCCAGGGCCTCCGGGCGGGCCGAGCGGTCCGGGCCGTCGGTGTCGGTGCCATCGGCGTCGTCGGTGTCGCTGCCGTGCCCGCCGGGCTCGGCGATGCCGTAGTAGCGGTAGAGCTCCTGGGACTGCTCGAGGCCGAGGTGCTCGTCTTCCAGGTCCACCTGCGGGGCGTGCTTCACCGCGTCCTGGGTGACCGCGACGATCAGCCGGTCGCCGTCGAGGCTGGCGCCCTGCAGTGGGACGAAGTTCTCCTTGGTCCCGAACAGCCCGGTCCGCACGCTGGCCCAGGCCGGTTCCCCGGTGTGGTCGTCCATGTAGAGCCGTCCGACCGAACCGATCTTGTCGCCGGACTGGTCGTACGCCGTCGCGGCCAGAATGGTGTCCGCGCTGTCCCTGCCGAGCATGGGTTCTCCCTGAGGTCGACTTCCCTGCCATCCTTGCGCAGGTGCGCTCCTCGGGCGACCCGAGGGCGCGGACCGGTTCGCTCAGACCCGACCGTTCAGACCGGATCGTCAGACCGGTTCGGCGGCACCCGGGTAATGCCCCCGCCACCACACCACCCAGCGATCCCGGGCAGCGGTCCACTCCGCATCGGTCAGGCCGTACGCCGTCACGATCGCCATCGCCCCGCCGGGCGATCCCGGCCGGACCGGCTTGGTCCCGGCGATCACCAGCCCGGGTCCCAGCGGGTCCAGCGTCAGGCCGTGCTGGTGCTCCGAGCGGAACCAGAACGTTCCGTCAGCCGGCAACCCGGGACCGCGGAGCAGCGCCGTCGGGTCGGGGAGGTCAGCTCCGCTGGCGTCCAGGAACAGGGTTCGCCGGTCCTGTCCCGGGTGCCGCTCCAGACCGAACTTGAGCTGCTGCAGGAACGTTGTCCAGCCCTCGTTGATGTCCTCGTACCACTCGTCCCACGGCGGATCGCTGCCCAGCGGCGCTCGGGTCAGGACCACCCGGGTGGTTGCGCCCTCGACGGCGAGGGTGAACCGGTCGCCACCGTCGAGGAGGAGTTCGTACGGCGCGGGCTCGCTCGCGGCCGGCCCGTAGATCTCGGTGATCTCCGCGTCCAGCCCGTCGAAGTCCCAGCCGTGCCACCGCCGGATCGCTGCATGATCGCGCAGCGAGTGCCACACCGCATCGATCGGAGCGGCCACGGTCACCTCGATGGTGACCGGCGAGTCGGGCTGGGTCATGTCGGGTCCTCCACAGTTCTCGGTGCTGGGTGTCCGCCGACGACCACCCGGTAGCGGCGCCCACCGGCGGGCGCGGCGTACTGCCCCGCGAGCTCGGCGACCGACGCGGTCAGCGCGTCGGTGAAGCGGTGGACGTCAGCCGGCTGGGCGAAGGCGACGTCCGCCTCGATCGTGAAGGTGAGCAGCCGCGTGCCCTGTTCGACCGACGCGGCCTGCATCCGGCTGACGTCGCGCACCGTGCGTCCGGCCACGGCGACCAGGTGCTCCGCGGCGAACTGGTCGCGGGCGGCCACAGTCGCCGGTGCCGCCCCCACCACGTCGGGATCGACGACGTACGCCGTGGCGCTGGCCCGCAGTACCCGCTCCGTGCAGCCGCGGCGCCGACGTTCCTCGACCAGCTCCAGCAGCCCGACCTGTTCCAGCACGCGGACGTGATAGTTGACCTTCTGCCGGGGCAGGCCCAGGGCGAAGGCCAGCTCGGTTGCCGACGCTGGTTCGGCCAACCTGGCTAGCAGCTGCCGACGCAAGGGTGACAGGGCCGCCCGCACCGACGCCGGGTCGTCCAGCAGTTGCAAGGCGGGCACGCCGGTCAGAATGCCATTAGACAAACAAGTTCGTCAAATAAGCTGAGCTGGTCGAGTGGGCAGGCAGGGGCCGGCTCAGCGCAGCCAGCGGCGCAGGGCCGGACGGGAGGCCTTGTCCCATGCCGCGCGGAAGTCGGTCACGGCGTCGTGCCACCGCCGCTCCTCCAGCACCTGGGCCCGCCCGAGGGCGAACCCATCCGGGACGACCCCGGCCATCGAGGCCAACTCGGCGCTGCCGACGCTGCTGTCCTGCGCGTCGCCCAAAACCGTCTGCAGGCGCGTCATCCGCTTGGCGAAGCGCTTGGCCGGCTTGCCGAAGTGCGGCTGCACAGCCTCGGCGGCGTAGCGGGTCCGCTTGGCATCCTTGCGGGCCTCGTGCAGCCTCGTCGCCTGCTCGTCGTCCGTCAGGCCCACGGCGATGGCGTCGTCCACCGACCGGCGCAACCGCTTCCACGACCGCGCGACCAGCGGCCGCAGCGCTGCGCCGGCTTTGCGACCGGCCTTGCCGCCCAGCGGCGGGTCCGCGACCAAGGCGTCGAGAGCGTCGAGCAGCCGGAAGTAGCGCGACCCGTCCAGCTCGGTGAGCAGAGACCGGCGGGCCTCACGGCGACGGGCCACGATCGTGCGCTCGACCTGGTTGCGCAGCCGCCGATCCGCCACTCCATCCTCGGCGAGCAGGCCGGTCAGCCGCTCGCGGAGCACTTCGAGGTCACGGGCAGGACCCAGCACCGTGCCCAGCCATTTCAGCTCGGCCCGGATCGGCTCGGTGGTGTCGCGGTCGAACAGCGGACGGTACGTCGTCAGTGCACTGCGCAGCCGCCGCCCGGCGACCCGCATCTGGTGGACGGCGTCGTGTTCGTCCGCCCTGACCTTGGGGTCCGCGGCCACGATGCTGTCCACCTGCTCCGCGAGGTAGCGCACGACGACCGCCCCCGCGGTGGAGCCGGTGGGCGGTGCCGGCCGCTGGGGCACCCGCTCGTCCAGCGCCCGGCCCAGCTTCGAGCGGCTGCGGGCCGGCCGAGCACCGGCGGCGAACAGGGCGGTACCCACCGCCGCGAGCAGCCCGCGCTCGCCGGCGACGAGCTCCACCTCGATCTCGCGCCAGCGGCGCTCGGGCTCGTCGGCCGTACTTGCCACCACCCGGTCGTCACAGACCTCGGCCAGCGTCTGTCCGTCCGCGTCCAGCAGGCGGTGGACGACACGCGCGGTCCGGATGGTGGGCACCGTCCGAAGCGGCGCATCGCGGACGTGCGCCCGGATCCGACGCAGCAGCGCGGCCGGGGGGCGCCGCCCGGCCCCGAGCGGCGCGCGCAGTTCCAAGCGCTCGTCGTTGTCGACCGGCAGTTTCAGGTGCCAGCCGGCGTCGGTGCCTCCGGTACGCCGGCGCAGCGTGATTCCGGCCGCGGCCAGCCGCAGGTCGGCGGTGTCGACGTACGCCGAGTCCAGCGCCAGCTCGACGGGCGGACCGAGACTGCCCACCCCCTGGACACCGCTGAGCGTCGGTACGGCGAACGCGTCGTCGACCTCGAAAGTGCGCTCCACCTCGGATTGGGTCTGCAGCATCTGACCTTTCTACCGGGGTCAGTAGATTCACCGCCCGTGTCCCCGACCGAGATAGTCCTGCTCTTCCTGGCCGGGCTCGCCGCGGGGACGATCAACACCATCGTGGGGTCGGGATCGCTCGTGACGTTTCCGACCCTGCTGGCCTTCGGCTACCCGCCGTTGCTGGCCAACGTCACCAACAACATCGGCGTGCTGCCGGCCTCGTTCAGCGCGGTGGCGATCTCGCGCGACGAGCTGACCGGGCAGGGCGGCCGCCTGGCGCGGCTCGCGATCGGCTCCGTGCTCGGCTCGGTGGGCGGGGCCTTCCTGCTGCTGGAGCTGCCGGGCAGCGTCTTCGACGCCGTCGTACCGATCCTGATCCTGCTCGCCTGCGTACTCGTCGGCTTGCAACCGCTGATCACCAAGCGATTGCGCGCGCGGGGGCGGCCGATCGGGCACGCGGGCGTTCTCCTGTGGGCCACCGTCCTGCTGACCGGCGCCTACGGCGGCTACTTCGGCGCCGCCCAGGGTGTGATCCTGATCGCGATCCTCGGTGTCTTCCTCGACGACACGCTGCCCCGCCTCAACGCGGCGAAGAACGTGCTGTCCGGGTTCGCCAACCTCGCCGCGGCCCTGATCTTCGTCGTGGTGACGGACATTGCCTGGTGGGCGGCGCTGACGATCGCCGTGGGATCGGCGATCGGTGGTCAGTTCGGGCCACGCATCGGGCGGCGGCTGCCGCCGGTCATCTACCGCAGCGTGATCGTCGTGGTCGGCCTGATCGTCTCGATCCTGCTGTTCGTCGACTGACCGGTCAGGGGACCGGCGGCGGGAACGGATACTGTGCCGCGTGCTCGCCATGACCGCGCAAGCGGGAGCGTGACGTGGAGTTCCTCCCCATTCTCGCGGTGATCGTCATCGCGCTCGTCTTCGACTACACCAACGGCTTCCACGACGCGGCGAACGCGATCGCCACGTCGGTGTCCACCCGCGCCCTCACACCGCGGGCCGCCCTGATCATGGCGGCGCTGTTCAACCTCGTCGGTGCCTTCCTGGGCACGAAGGTCGCCTCGACGGTCGGCTCGGGCATCATCGAGGCACCCGAGGGCGACAGGGGGCTACTCGTCGTCTTCGCCGCCCTGGTCGGGGCGATCGTCTGGAACCTCACCACCTGGTACTTCGGCATGCCCTCGTCCTCCTCGCACGCGCTGATCGGCGGCCTGGTCGGCGCGGCGATCGCGGCGTCGGAAACCGTCAAGTGGGAGGGCGTGCTGGACAAGGTCATCATCCCCATGATCATCTCGCCGATCGTCGGGTTCATGCTCGCCGGGCTGGTGATGTACGGCCTGCTGGCCGCGTTCCGCAACGCCAACCAGCACAAGGCCATGCGCGGTTTCCGCCGGGCCCAGATCGTGTCGGCCGCGGCCATGGCCCTCGGCCACGGGCTGCAGGACGCCCAGAAGACGATGGGCGTGATCGTGCTCGCGCTGGTCATCGGGGGGTACCAGACCGGCTTCGACGTCCCGTGGTGGGTCATCCTGCTCGCCGCCGGTGCGCTCAGCGCGGGGACGTACGCCGGCGGCTGGCGAATCATGCGCACCCTGGGCCGGCGGATCGTTGACCTGGATCCGCCGCGCGGCTTCGCCGCCGAGGCGACCGCCGCCAGCGTGCTCTACACCACGGCGTTCGTCTTCGCCGCACCGATCTCCACCACGCAGACCATCACCTCGTCGATCCTCGGCGCCGGGGCCACGAAGCGGCGCAGCGCGGTGCGCTGGGGAGTGGCAGGCAACATCCTCATCGCCTGGGTGCTCACGATTCCGATGGCCGGCGCGGCCGCGGCGGCGAGCTACTTCCTGCTCTCCGCGATCCTCTACTGAGAGTGGGATCCTGCTACTGAGGCCGGGTCCTGGCCGAGCCGGCCGGATGCGGCGCGACGAGTCCGAGGGCCAGTCGCCGGGCGCAGAGCTCGGCCAGGACGTCGTACGCCGGCTGCCCCAGCAGGGCGACCAGCTCCGGGCGGTAGTTCTGGTACATCGGCTCGGACCCGACGTGGGCCTCCGGCGCACCGGTACACCACCAGTGCAGGTCGTGCCCCCCCGAGCCCCAGCCGCGGCGGTCGAACTCGCCGATCGTGCTGACCAGCACCCGGGTCTCGTCGGGCTGGTCGACCCAGTCCTGCTCGCGGCGTACCGGGAGCTGCCAGCAGACATCGGGTTTGGTCTCCAGCGGGTGCCGGCCGGTCCGCAGCGCGAGGGCGTGCAGGGCGCAGCCCTCTCCGCCGGCGAACCCGGGCCGGTTGAGGAAGACGCAGGCGCCGTCGACCGTACGGGTCCGCTCCCGGTCGTGGTCCTCGCCGACAACGTCCCGCTCGGTCCAGTTCCGGCTGCCCTCGGCGTGGTACTGCCAGTACGCCGGCGTCAGCTCGCGCATCGCCCGGCGGACCCGCTTCTTGTCGGCGGTGTCGGTGAAGAAGGCACCGTGCGAGCAGCAACCGTCGTCGGGCCGGTCTCGCAGGATGCCGTGGCAGCCCGCGCCGAAGATGCACGTCCAGCGCGAGCACAGCCAGGTCAGGTCGGCCCGGACGCGGTGCTCGATGTCGGCCGGGTCGCTGAACTCGACCCACTCCCGGGGAAAGTCCAGGGGGACTTCCGGCCCCGGGCGCGGCCGTCTTGGCATGCCGGCCAGGGTATGCGTGTGGTCTAGCGTGGATTCATGCGCCTCGGTGTGCTCGACGTGGGGTCGAACACCGTGCACCTGCTGGTCGTCGACGCCCAGCGCGGCGGTCACCCGATGCCCACCCACTCCGAGAAGACGGTGCTCCGGCTGGCCGAGCACATCAACGCCAAGGGCGCGCTGTCCGACGGCGGCGCCCAGGCACTCGTCACTGCCGTCCAGGCCGCCCGCGACTCCGCCCGCGCGCTGCGCTGCGACGACCTGCTCGCGTTCGCGACCTCCGCGGTACGTGACGCCGGCAACTCCACCGCGGTGCTGGACCGGGTGCGCCGCAAGACCGGCGTCGACCTGCAGGTGCTCGGGGGCCGTGACGAGGCCCGGCTGACTTTCCTCGCCGTACGCCGGTGGTTCGGCTGGAGCGCTGGGCGGCTGATCGTCATGGACATCGGCGGCGGGTCGCTGGAACTGGCCAGCGGGATCGACGAGGTCCCCGATGTCGCGGAGTCACTGCCGCTCGGCGCCGGCCGACTCACCCGCGAGCACTTCGTCGACGACCCGCCGGGCCGGGGGGCCGTCGAACGGCTGCGCACCCTGGTTGGCGGACAGCTGGCCGACCAGGCGCCGAAGCTGCTGGCCGCGGGGAAGCCGGACCGCGCCGTGGCGACGTCGAAGACGTTGCGCACGCTGGCCCGGCTGACCGGCGCGGCACCGTCCAAGGACGGCCACCGGGTAGCCCGCCATCTGCACCTGACCGGGCTGCGGCAGCTCATCGCCTTTGTCTCCCGAATGGCCGCCTCCGACCTGGCCGAGCTGGAAGGGGTCAGCTCGGCACGGTCGCACCAGCTGCTCGCCGGGGCGGTCGTGGCCGAGGCGACGATGGAGGCGCTGGCCGTGCCCAGCGTCGAGGTCTGCCCGTGGGCGCTGCGTGAGGGTGTCATCCTGCGCCGGCTGGACTGGCTCGACGGGGCCTGACAGGTGTCGGAGGGCGCGCCCGGCAGTTCCGGAACCAGTGCGTCCGGTCCGGCGCGCTCGCTGGCGGACCTGCTGGCCGAAGCCGGGATCCAGGCCGCGGGTCGAGGTGGCCGGCGGCGGCGTACCGAGGCCGATCCATCCCCGGCCGAGGAGGCCACTGCCCCCCCGCCACCGGTGCCGCGACCCGCTCGGCGGCACGGGACAGACTCCGAGGACGAGCCGTCTGAGCCCGAGCCGTCGGAGCCCGAGCCGTCGGAGCCCGAGCCGCTGGCGCCCGAGCCGTCGGAGCCCGAGCCGGTTCCCGACGGGGCACCTCCCGCCAGCCCGGCGGTGGCGGCCCGGGCGGTGCTCGGCTGGTTGCTGTTCGCCGTCGAGCTGGTGGTCGCCGCGATACTGGGCGTGCTGATCTGGTACGCCTTCAGCCTGCTCTGGGAGCTGTACCCCTACGTGGCCGCACTGTCGGCCCCCTTCGTCCTCACCGGCCTGGTCATCGGCGGCCGGGTGGTCCGGCGGCGCTCCGGTCGCCGGCTCGGGTTGTCCTCGCTGATCACGCTCCTGCTCGTCGGCAGCCTGCTCGTCGTGCTGCCGGCCGCCGCGGTCCTCAGCGGGCGTTGAGGTTGACCGCCGCGACCGGGTACGACGGCGCCGTCGTCCCTGCCGAGCTGCGCTGATGGCGCGCACCGGCCGACGTCCCGGGAACGTCGACACCCGCGCGCAGATCCTCGCGGTGGCGCGGGCGCACTTCGCCGAGCTCGGGTACGACGGGGTCTCGCTGCGCGGCATCGCGCGGACGGCCGGCGTCGATCCCGCGCTGCTGCACCACTACTTCGCCGGCAAGTCGGCGCTGTTCGCCGAGGTGATGCAGTTGCCGGTCGATCCGGCGGTGGCCCTGCCGATGGCGTTGCGTGGGCCGCTCGAGGGCCTGGGGGAGCGGCTTGTCCGATTCTTCCTCGGATTGTGGGAGTCACCCGACACCCGGCCGCAGATGCTGACCTGGTTCCGCTCGTCGTTGGCGACCGAGGAGGGCGCCCAGCGGCTGCGCGAGTTCGTCACGCGTGAGGTGCTGAGCCGGGTCATCGCGGCGGTCCCGGCCGAGCAGCGTTCGCCGCGCCGGACGGCGTTGGTCGGTGCCCATCTCGCGGGGTTGGGCGTCGGGCGCTACCTCATCCGGCTCGGTCCGCTCGCCGAGGCGACGGTGGACCAGCTCGTGGCCGACGTCGGCCCGGTCCTCCAGCACTACCTGATCGCCCCCTTGCCCGACGAGGACGGCCTGGCGTAGTATTTCATCGCCTAGTGAAATAAGTCTTGAGGAGTGGTCTGGATGCCTGCGGCCATCGACATCGACGGGCTCACCGTCCACCGCGGGGGAAACCTGGTCCTGGACGCCGTGTCCTGCCAGGTGGCCGCCGGCAGCGTCACCGGCCTGCTCGGCCCGAGCGGGTCGGGTAAGAGCACGCTGATCCGCAGCGTCGTCGGCGTGCAGCGGATCACCAGCGGGACCGTCACCGTGCTCGGCCAGCCGGCGGGGAGCAAGCCGCTGCGCTCGCGCGTCGGCTACGTCACGCAGGCACCGAGCGTGTACGCCGACCTGAGCGTCCGGGAGAATCTGCGTTACTTCGCCGCGGTCGTCGGCGCCGCGGCAGGCGAAGTGGACAGGGTGATCTCCGCCGTCGGACTCACCGACAAGACGGGTGCCCTGGTGGCGCGGCTGTCCGGTGGTCAGCGCACGAGGGTCTCGCTCGCGGCCGCTCTGCTCGGGACGCCGCAGGTGCTCGTGCTGGACGAGCCCACGGTCGGACTGGACCCGGTGCTGCGCCGTGACCTGTGGGAGATGTTCCACGGCCTGGCTAACGCGGGCACCACACTGCTGGTGTCCAGCCACGTCATGGACGAGGCCGACCGGTGCACGGCCCTGTTGTTGCTCCGCGAGGGGCGGGTGCTGGCCGCGGATTCCCCGGCAGCGATCCGGCGGCGGACCGGCACCGACGACCTGGAGTCGGCCTTTCTGGCCATCATCGACGCGGAGCAGGTGGGTTCCCGATGAACACCCGAATCACCCTGGCCACGGCCGGGCGCGTGCTGACCCAGCTGCGCCACGACCACCGGACCATCGCGCTCCTGCTCGTCGTTCCGTGCGTCCTGCTCGCGTTGCTGTCCTGGATCTTCGACGACCAGCCGGCCGTCTTCGATCGGATCGGGCCGCTGCTGCTCGCGATCTTCCCCCTCGTTGTGATGTTCATCGTGACCTCGGTGGCGATGCTGCGCGAGCGCACCTCGGGGACACTGGAGCGGCTGCTGGCGATGCCGTTGAACAAGCTGGACCTGCTCCTCGGATACGCCCTGGCCTTCGGCGTGCTGGCCGTGCTCCAGTCGGGCATCGCCAGTGCGGTGAGCCTGTGGCTGCTCGACCTGGACATCGCCGGCAGCACCGGCTGGCTGCTCCTGACCGCGCTGCTGGCGGCGCTGCTCGGGACCGCCCTCGGCCTGTTGGCGAGTGCGTTCGCGCAGACGGAGTTCCAGGCCGTGCAGTTCATGCCCGCTTTCGTGCTCCCGCAGCTGCTGTTGTGCGGGCTGTTCGTCCCGCGCGAGGCGATGCAGAGCGTCCTGGCGACGATCTCTGACGTGCTGCCGCTGTCCTACGCCGTGGATGCGATGGCGGAGGTGGCTGGGAACCCAGGCCTCACCGGAGCAGCTGGCCGCGACTTCGCCGTGCTCGCCGCCTTCATCGTCGGCGCGCTCGCCCTGGGTGCGGCGACGTTGCGCCGGCGTACGGCCTGAAGCGGTTCAGCCGCGTGCTTCGAGCACGATGTTGAACGGCGTCTCCGACACTCGGCGGACGCTGCTGAATCCGGCGCCGCTGATCACCTCACGCAGCCGGGCCTCACCGGCCTGCGCGCCCAGAGCCGTGCCCACGTCCTGGGACAGCGAGTTCGGGGTGCACAACATCGTCGAGAAGCTGTAGTAGGCCGCGCCGACCGGGTTGAGGTTGTCGGCGACCTGATCTCCGGCGTTCGGCTCCACGACCATGAGCGTGCCCCCGGGTTGGAGGGCGGCCAGGGCGTGCCGGCAGGCGCCGGCCGGATCTCCCATGTCGTGCAGGGCGTCGAAGAAGCACACCAGGTCGTAGCGCCCGCCGAAGTCCTGCGCCGTACCGGTCTCGAAGCTCACCCGATCCCCCAGCCCCTGGTCGGCGGCGGCCTTGCGGGCGGCGTCCAGGGATCCGGCGTGCGGGTCGACGCCCACGACCGTGGAGTTGGGGTACGCCGCGGCCAGCAACAACGTCGACGCCCCCTGCCCGCATCCGACGTCGGCGATCCGCGCGCCGTGGCGCAGCTTGGCCTCGACCCCGTCCAACGCCGGGACCCACGTCTGGGTGAGGAAGGACCGGTAGCTCGGGCCGAAGAAGCGTTCACAACCCTCGAAGAGCTCGTGGTGGTGCTCGCTCCAGCCCACGCCGGCGCCGGTGCGGAACGCCTCGGTCAGCCGTTCGGTGGAGTGCATCGTCGCCAGCGCCAGCTGGAAGCCGCCGATGACGCACGCCGGGCTGCCCTCGTCGGTAAGGGGGATCGCATGCTCCGCCGGCAGCGAGAACCGGTCACCGCCCTCGTAGACGAGGTACCCGGTGGCCGCCTGCGCGGAAAGCCACTCGCGTAGGTACCGCTCGTGGCAGCCGGTGCGCCGCGCCAGTTCACTCGAGGTCACCGCGCCCTGGCCCGCCATCGCCCGGTACAGCCCCAGCTTGTCCCCGAGGACGATCAGCGAGCCGTTGACCATGGTCCCCAGATCGGTCACCGCCTTGCCCACGAAGCTCATGAGCCTGGTCTCGTCCATAGCGTCGCTCCTCGTCTCGTTCGGTCGGCCGACCGAATTGTTGAGGGCTAGATTGCCGCGTCGCTAGCCGCTTGTCAAGGCTTGACGCAGGGCAAGAGCTGCGCCAGGCTGACTCGGTCGGTCGACCGAAGCAAGAAGGACGTGGGGGAGCACATGGAGCGCAGCACGAGCGAGTCCATCCTCGACGCCGCCCGCAGCCGCCTGCTGTCCGACGGCCTGGCGAACCTGTCCACCCGCAAGGTGGCGGTCGAAGCGGGGGTGCCGCTGAGCCAGCTGCACTATCACTTCGGCTCCAAGAACGGCCTGATCCTTGCCCTGCTCGAGACCGAGAACCAGCGGCGGCTGGAGCGGCAGCGGACGATGTACGCCGAGGAGGCGCCCCTGTGGCAGCGCTACGAGCGGGCCTGCGACTACCTCGAGGAGGATCTGGAATCCGGCTACGTCCGCGTGCTGCAGGAGATGATCGCGGCGGGCTGGGCCGAGCCCGCGGTAGGTGCTGCGGTTCGCGCGCTGCTCTCCGGCTGGTACGAGCTGCTTACCCGTGTCCTGCAGGAGGCCGTGGCCGCGCACGGCCCGCTGGGCCCGTTCACCGCCGAGGAACTGGCGACCCTGATCGGGAACTCTTTCATCGGGTCCGAGGCCCTGCTGCTGCTCGGTTTCGACCGCCAGACCATGCCGATCCGGTCGGCCCTGCGCCGCGTTGGTCAGCTGTTGCGGGCCTGGGAGGGCGCACCCGCGGAGGCGAAGGAGAACTCTCGATGAGGGCGTGCGAGCCGCTCCGGGACGGCCTCGTCGACCGTGACGGTGTCCTGTTGCACTGGGAGATCTACCGCGAGGGCCCAGGGGAGGGGTCGCCGACGATCGTCCTGCTGCCGACCTGGTCGATCATCCATTCGGCGTTCTGGAAGGCCCAGATCCCCTACCTCGCCCGGCACTACCGGGTGGTGACCTGGGACGGCCGCGGCAATGGCCGGTCCAACCGGCCCGAGGGGTCAGCCGCGTACACCCACACGCAGTTTGCCGCCGACGGTCTGGCGGTCATGGACGCCACCGGCACCGACCGGGCGATCCTGGTGGCCCTGTCCCGTGGCGCGCTGTGGGGAGCGCAGCTGGCCGCCGACCAGCCCGACAGGGTGCTGGGCCTGGTGTCGTTGAGCCCGGCGGTCCCGCTGGCGCCGGGCCTGCCCGAGCGTCAGATCTACGGCTTCGACGAGAAGTACGAAGCCACCGAAGGCTGGGCAAAGTTCAACGCCGCCTACTGGCAGCGTGACTACGAGGACTTCGTGAGGTTCTTCGCCGGCCGGATGTTCACCGAACCGCACTCCACCAAGCAGATCGAGGACTGTGTGGGCTGGGCGTTGGAGACCGATCCGACGACGCTCACTCACACAACCCACGCCATGCAGGACGTTGGCCAGGAGAGCTTCGCCTCGATCTGCCAGCGCGCGCGGTGCCCGGTCCTGGTCATCCACGGTGATGAGGACGCCATCCAAGCGCGTGCCTGTGGCCCGCGGCTGGCCGAGGTGACCGGCGGCTCGTTGGTCACCATCGGGGGGGCAGGGCACGCGCCGCAGGCCCGCGATCCCGTGTTCGTCAACACCCTGATCCGCCAGTTCGTGGACTCCGTCGTACCGCCTCCACCGCGGCATCGGACTTGGACCCGGGCGCGGCGCCGGCCGCAGCGGGCCTTGTACGTCTCCTCGCCGATCGGGCTGGGGCACGCGCAGCGGGACGTCGCGATCGCCGACGAGCTGCGCAAGCTGCACCCCGACCTGCAGATCGACTGGCTGGCCCAGCACCCGGTGACCAAGGTCCTCGAGGCACACGGCGAGCGGATCCACCCCGCGTCGGCGTACCTGGCCAGCGAGTCGGAGGCGGTGGAGAGCGAGGCCGCCGAGCACGACCTGCATGCCTTCCAGGCCATCCGCCGAATGGACGACACGCTGGTCAACAACTTCATGGTCTTCGCCGACCTGGTCTGCGACGAGCCCTACGACCTGTGGATCGGTGACGAGGCCTGGGACATCGACTACTTCCTGCACGAGAACCCGGAGCTGAAGAACACCGCCTTCGTGTGGATGACCGACTTCGTCGGCTGGCTGCCGATGCCCTCCGGAGGCGTTACCGAGGCGGCTCTTACCGCCGACTACAACGCGGAGATGATCGAGCAGCGCGCGCGGTTCCGCCGGATCCGGGACCGCTCGATCTTCGTGGGCGACCCCGAGGACATCGTTCCGGACCGGTTCGGCCCGGACCTGCCCGCGATCCGGTCGTGGACGGAGCAGAACTTCGACTTCGCCGGGTATGTCACGGGGTTCGACCCGGCCGCGTACGCCGACCGCGCGGCACTGCGCGCCGAACTCGGCTACCGCCCAGACGAGCGGGTCTGCCTGGTCACGGTCGGCGGTTCCGGCGTGGGTACGGCGTTGCTGCACAAGGTGATCGCCGCCCATCCGCTGGCCGCGGAGAAGGTCGACGGGCTGCGGACGGTGGTCGTCGCCGGGCCACGGATCGACGTCGGCTCCATGCCGATCCATCCCGGCTTGGAGGTGCACGGGTATGTGCCGGAGCTGTACCGGCACCTGGCGGCCTGCGATCTGGCCGTGGTCCAGGGTGGGCTGACCACGTGCATGGAGCTGACCGCCAACCGGCGGCCGTTCCTGTACTTCCCGCTGGCCAACCACTTCGAGCAGAACTTCCATGTCCGCCATCGGCTCGATCGGCACCGGGCCGGCGTCCTGATGGACTACCGCGATTCCGACCCGGAGTCCATCGCCGGGTCGATGGCGGCCGCGATCGGCCAGGATGTCGACTACCGGCCGGTCGGGGCCACCGGCGCACAGCGCGCCGCGACGCTCATTGCCGAGGTCCTGTGAGCTGAGCCGCTCGGGTGCTACGGCGGTGGCGCCGTAGCCTGGGCCGGTGCTGCGCTCAGTCATCCTCGCCGCGGCCCGCAACGGCACAGTGAAGAAGGCCGTCGCAGGTGCCCCGATCAGCCGCAACGTCGTGCGCCGGTTCGTCGCCGGCGAGAGCGTGGACGAGGCGTTGGCCGTCACCCGCTCGCTGCTCGACCAGCGGCTACAGGTCAGCCTGGACCATCTTGGCGAGGACACCGTCGAGGCCGCGCAGGCTCGCTCGACCGGTACGGCGTACACCGTGGTGCTCGACCGGCTGGCCGCCGAGGGACTGACGCCCGGCGCGGAGGTCAGTCTCAAGCTGTCGGCCGTGGGCCAGAAGATCGACGAGCAGCTGGCCCTGGGTGTCGCCCAGGAGATCTCGGCGGTCGCGGCCAAGGCGGGGACGACGGTCACCCTGGACATGGAGGACCACACCACCACCGACTCGACGCTGTCGATCCTGCGCGAGCTGCGCGGGGACTTCCCGGCCACCGGAGCGGTGCTGCAGTCCTACCTGCGGCGGACCGAGGGCGACTGCCGCGATCTGGCCTACGCCGGCTCGCGGGTCCGGCTCTGCAAGGGCGCGTACGCCGAACCGGAGTCCGTGGCCTACCAGGACGACGTCGAGGTCGACAAGGCCTACGTCCGCTGCCTCAACGTGCTCATGGCCGGCGAGGGCTACCCGATGTTCGCTACCCACGACCCCCGGCTGGTCGAGATCGCCGGGGAGCGGTCGGCCTGGTACGGCCGGGCCAAGGACACCTGGGAGTACCAGATGCTCTACGGCATCCGCCCGGAGGAGCAACGCCGGCTCGCCGCCGCCGAGCACGTGGTCCGGGTGTACGTGCCGTACGGCGTGGAGTGGTTCGGCTACCTCATGCGCCGGCTGGCCGAGCGCCCGGCGAACGTGACCTTCTTCCTGCGGGCGCTGGCGAGCCGAACGTGACCGGGGGGGATCGGCCGGCGGTCGGGACGCTCGCCGTCTTCGGCGGCGGCAAGCTCGGCGAGGCGCTGATCTCCGGGCTGCTGCGGGGTCGGCCCGCTGTCGAGACGCTGGTCGTCTGCGAGCGGCACGACGAGCGGGCGGCGCACCTCGCCTCGACGTACGGCATCCAGGCCCTCGACGTCGTCGCGGCCGCGGCCGCCGCCGACGTCCTGCTCATCGCGGTCAAGCCGCAGGATATCGCCAGCCTGCTCGACGACCTCGGCCCGGTCGTACGCCCCGGGCAGCTCGTCGTCAGCGTGGCCGCCGGCATCCCGACGGCCCGGATCGAGCGCAGCCTGCCCACCGGTACGCCGGTTGTGCGGGTGATGCCGAACACCCCGGCGCTGGTCGACCAGGCGATGAGCGCGATCAGCGCCGGCGCCCATGCCGACGCCGGGCACCTCGGGATCGCCGAGACGCTGCTCCGCGCGGTCGGCAAGGTGGTGACCGTCCCCGAGGCCCACCAGGACGCGGTCACGGCCCTGTCCGGCAGCGGGCCGGCGTACTTCTTCTTCCTGGTCGAGGCGATGATCGACGCCGGGATCCTGCTCGGCCTCCCGCGGGCGATCGCCGCCGAGCTCATCGTGCAGACCGCGCTCGGGGCGGCCACCATGCTGCGCGACACCGGCGAGCACCCGGTCCAGCTGCGCGAGGCGGTCACCTCGCCGGGAGGCACCACGATCTCGGCCATCCGCGAGCTGGAGCGCCACGGCGTACGGCATGCCCTCATCGCGGCCATCGAGGCGGCTCGAGACCGGTCGGCCGAACTCGGTCGCGAACAAGCGTGACGTTGACCAATTGGAAGAACGCACAAAGTTCTGCTCGCTGCGTCACTCTCGTACCGCTAGGCTGCGCCAAGCACGTGCGTGTCTGTTAGCCGCCGGCGGGGAAGCCAGGCGGCACGACGCGTGCCGAAGGTGCGGTGAGAGATGGCTGCCTCAAGTGTGTCGCGCGGCAGCGCGGAGGGTGGGAACGCCCGTCCGGAGTCCTCGCTGTCCGGGGTCTCCTTCCTGACCGTGGCCGAGGTCGCGGCGCTGATGCGCGTGTCGAAGATGACCGTCTACCGGCTGGTGCATTCAGGCGAGCTGTCGGCGGTGCGGGTCGGCCGATCCTTCCGGGTTCCGGAGAAGGCGGTCCACGACTACCTGCACGACGCCTACACCGACACCGCCTGAGTGGTCTGTCGCCTACGCTGGGCCCGGACGACGCCGTACGGCGCAGGCTGCGGACCTCCGCAGCGATCTCGGACGTGGGAGTGACATGGGTTCGGTCATCAAGAAGCGCCGCAAGCGGATGGCGAAGAA
>JACCSC010000286.1 GCA_013813215.1 Geodermatophilaceae bacterium
CGGCGGCGTTGAGCTGCCGGGCGAGGAGGGTGGCGGGGTGGGCTGGCCCGAGGTCTGCGTCGGCGTACCGGGCAGCGGGGGAGGGTCGATCGTCACCGGCGGCTCGGGCAGCGGCGCCTCGACGGCGGGCGGCGGGGCGGCCTCTCCTGCGCAGAGGATGCGCGGTGCGGCGCCGTACGTCGTACGGAACTCCTGCTCGCGCAACTGCTCGCCGGTGCCGGCCTGCCGGAAGACGCGGGTGATGCTGATATCGAAGCCGGTACTGCCGCTGCGGGTCTGGCAGGTCGGCCCGGACAGCGTCTGGCTGGGCGGCTCGACCAGGTTGGACTGGCTGCCGCTGACCGCCTCGATGTCGAAGACGCGGGTACCCCACAGGGTCACGCTGACCGACGTCGGCGCCCACCGGGTCTGCACGTAGATGCCGGCCTCGGAGTCGTTACGCCAGACCAGGTCGGTGTCGTCCCAGCGCAGCGTGGCGTCGCGCCCGGCGGGATACTCGGTGTGGTAGGCCAGGTGCGGGCTGTGGGTGACCTGCTCCAGTCCGGCGAAGAAGACGCTGTTGAACATCGTCGTGGCGAACGGCGAGACGCCCTCTCCGATGGCGGCTGCGGCCTCTCCCGGGGCACTGGCGAGGACGTAGCCCGCCTCGGCGGTGCGGGGGCCGGTCCCGGCGTTCAGGCTGTAGCTCTGCCCGGGCCGGACCAACGTGGCGTCGACAGCCTCCGCAACCAGCCTCATGTTCTGCGCGGCGGGACCGTCGGCGTACGTCGAGGCGAACGTGCTCACCTGCTCGGTGATGCCCATCGCCTGCGCCTGCTCGGTGGTCAACGAGGGCAGGGCGTCGACGACCGCGACGAAGGCGCCGCGCGGGGCGGGGTTGAGCAGGACTGTCTCCAGGTCGGCAGCCAGGAGCGCGGTGTCGATCCGGGTTCCGGCGGCCGATGGACGGATCTGCACGGCCGGACCCGTCACATCGAACGTCGCCTCGACCGGCGGCGTGGCGAACAGGCGGGCGTCGGGTTCGATACCGGCCAGCAGCGCGGCCTCGTCGATCCAGGCCAGCAGCGAGCCGTCGTCACCCGGGCCGAAGCGGAGCATGGCGCCGATCTCCTCGGCGGTGAGCTGCGTACTTGCCCCGTCGTCGCCGGTCAGGGTGACCGGGGCGGACAGTGCCGGGACGACGAACGTGCGCAGGGTGTCCTCCGCCTGCGCGGCGGAGATCCGGGCTTGCTGCTCGTCCACGGGAAAGCTCAGCGGCGCTCGCGACCCGGTCTTCAGCGCGGTGTAGACCGCCCCGGCCGCCTCGTCGCGGCGCAGGGTCCGGCCATCGACCGGTTCGACGATCGACGCCTCGGTCCCGGCGATCGCCACGGAGCCCTCGACGAAGGTGATGTCGACGTCCTCGGCGTACCCGGCCACCGCCGCCGTCAGCCGCTCGGCATCGACGGACAGCACCGCATCGACCTCTCGATCGGTGACCAGCGACAGCAGCCGGGTGACCGGGTTGAGCGGCTGGTCGGCCGCGGCGTCCAGCGTGCGACCGACGTCGAGGGCGAATCCGGCTGCCGCCGGGTCGACGGTCAACTGCACAGGTCCGGCGGTGGCGCTGCGGTTCGCCTGAACCTCGGCGACCCCGCGGTCGAGCAGAATTCGCTCGGCCTGGTCTTGGCTTCGCCCGCCGAGATCGATTCCGGCGACCACCGTGCGCCGCGGAATGTCGTTGCCCGCGGTGAGCAGGTCCAGACCGTAGATGACAAGTAGTACGCCGAGCACCGCGGCGGGAATCAGGACCTGCGGGCGGCGCCACCACGACGGTGGGTTCGAGGGCGGCTCGAGCGGAAGGTCGCTGGCCCGCTCCTCGGCCAGCCAGTCCGCGTCGTCGTACGGCGGCGCGCTCTGCGACCACGCGTGGTCCTCGGCGGGGGTCCCTTGCGCCAACGGCGCGAGGACGGGCGGGTCCGTGCGCCGGTGTACGTCGGTGTCGTCGGCGCTGCGCTGCATCCGCGGAAGGGGCACCAGGTGCGGGTCGGTCAGGCCGGCGGGTCGCTCGACAGGTGCGGAGGTGGGCTGATCGGCCGGCGCGGGCTCTGGCGGGTCGGCCTCGATCCGCGGGAGATAGGGGTCGGTGAGGTCCTCGGAAGGTGGCTCGTCGGGGGACTGGGCGCGTGGGTCGGCTGGCCTGTGTGCGTCTGTGTCGTCCGGCAGGTGGGCGGCTGAGTCCCCCGGCGGACGACCCTGCGGTCCGGTCACCCTAGATCTCTCCCTCGACCACAGTCACGCGCCGTTGGTCCCCCAGATGGTACGCAGTGTGACCGCCGGTCGAGACGAACGACGCCGTATCCGAGCGGGTAGGTGATGGACGCCGAAAGGTGGCCGCCATCCCTTGCGGGTCGGCGGCCACCATGACGCTGCGGCTTGGAGCCGCCCGCGGGCCTAGGAGACGCGCGCCGTCTCGTCGACGACGATATGGCCCACGTCACGCAGCTTGACCTCGTACTCCCGGGCGTGGTGGCCGCAGAAGACCAGGTCGGAGCCGGAGGACAGCATCACCCGGATCCGGCCCTGTGCGCCGCAGCGGTCACAGCGGTCATAGGCGGTCAGCGGTTCGTATTCGGTCGGGCTGAGTGTGGGGGTCATGAGGTCTCTCTCTCACTCGGCCGGCGTATCTCCGGGCTCATCGTGATCTCAGTGTCGCTCTCTCGGGTACTTCGTCAGTGCCGTCCCGCTCTCTGGTGAACCACAGGATGCCTCGCCCGTGTTCCCGGGAGGTTACATCCGCCCCTCGAAGGTACCGGCGCGTCGCGGATCTGGCCGCTGCTTCGTGTTCGCTGGCGGCGGACAGCGCCTCTAGCGTGGCCCCATGGAGTTCCAGGAGGTAGTTCACCGCCGGCGGATGGTGCGCCGCTTCCGGCCAGACCCGATCCCCGTCGAGGTCGTCGACCGGCTGCTCGACAACGCTCGCCGCGGCCCGTCGGCCGGCTACTCCCAGGGTCAGGCGTTCCTGGTCCTGGAGGGTGCTGACCTGGAACGGTTCTGGGCGGTGGCCGGCGCCGCGGCAGGGTCGGGCGTGCGGCTGGCCCCGCTGGTGGTCGTACCGATGTCGAGCAAGCGGGTCTACCTGGACCGGTACGCCGAGCCGGACAAGGGCTGGACGGAGCGCGACGAGACGCAGTGGCCGGTCCCGTTCTGGCACATCGACACCGGGATGGCGGCCATGCTGCTCCTGCTCGGCGTCGTCGACGCCGGGCTCGGGGCGCTCTACTTCGGCATAGTCCCCGAGGAGGTGCCGCCGTTCCGGGCTGCGTTCGGAGTACCCGAGGACCACGACCCGATCGGCGCGATCGCGATCGGCTACTCCGACGAGGCGCGGCAATCCGGCTCGCCGACCCATCGCCCGCGCCGGCCCTGGAACGAACTCGTGCACCGGGGCCAGTGGGGCCGATCATCGAGCCCGAACGACTGACTGGTCGGTTGGTGCAGCGCCGACCCGACCTCAGCCGGCCGGGGGGCGGCGGGACTCGTCGTCGTTGCCCCGATCCGGGTGGTGATCGTCGGGAACGGCGGAGGTACCGGCGAAGCGGTCCCGCTCGTCGGGCCGGATGAGCTCGGCGTCGGCCTGACCCTCCTCGTGCATCCGCGCCCGGGTCCGCAGCACCTCTGCCTCGGCCCGGTCCCGCTCGGCCTCCTGCGCCGCGAGCGTGGCCTGCTGCTCTGACAGGTCGGCCTGCCGAACGCGCTCGTCGGCCTCGGACTGGTGCTCATCGACTACCCGGTCACGCCGCTGTTGCAGCTCCCGGTCCCGGCCCCGCGCCTGGCTCTTGGCGCGCATCCTCGGCAGCATCACCAGCGCCGCTATCACCAGCAGGACGATGACGATGATCGCCACGATGACACCTGTGTCCATGACCAAGACCTCCCACTGCCCGTTGGGGCGTCGCCGGAGCTGTTATGCCCCGAAAGCGGGTAGATGTAACCCTCCGAAGGGGTACGGGCAAACCGACGTGACGAGCGGGTTTCCGCTTGGCCGAACCGGACCTCAGTCCAGGTAGTCGCGCAGGACCTGCGAGCGGCTGGGGTGGCGCAGCTTGGACATCGTCTTGGACTCGATCTGGCGGATCCGCTCGCGCGTGACGCCGTACACCTGGCCGATCTCGTCCAGCGTCCG
>JACCSC010000346.1 GCA_013813215.1 Geodermatophilaceae bacterium
GCGTCATGTTCATGAAGAACATCGCCGGCCCCGACGTGAACATCGCGCTGTCCGCCGACGGTGGCCGCGCCACGGAGCAGGTCATCGGGCGCTTGGTCGACAACACGCCGGTCGGGCGCCCGCAAGATGACAACCCGGTCTGCGCCCCCTGACGCGGGGGAAAGCTGGGGGACTCGGACTCGAACCGAGACTGCACGGCTCCAAAGGCCGGCGGGCTGCCGATTACCCCATCCCCCACTGCCCAGTGATCGAGGGTAGTACCCAGCCAGCACGCTGGCGGCGCATCCAGCCGGTGACGCCTCGTCAGCCCTGGCTCACCTCTGGCGCCGGGCGCAGCGAATCAGCCGCGATCGTCACCAGCATCACCACGCCGGCGAGCACGGCGAGGCCGGGCGGCCGTGGGCTCCCAGACCCAGCCCAGCACCAGCCCGGAAGATCCGAGCAGCGCCATGGTCCCGCCCAGGACGGCGAACAGGGGCGCACGGAACGCCCGGGCGAACGGCAGGAAGTGCAGCTGGTTCGGGTTGCTGGTGCCGGTACCGGGAAGTGGCGGGTGGCGCCGAAGACGATCAGAGGTAGCCGTTGGCCATGACGAACACAGTGGCACCGACGGCGCCGAGGATCGTGCCCCAGACGCGCGGATCACCAGACCCGCCGGAACCCCTGCGTCGTGGTCACCCGGACACGCTGGCACACCTCGGGCGGGTGAGCCCAATCGCGCGAAGAGGAGCAACCTACGGTGGCGTAGGTTACGGTGGCGTAATGACAGTGTCTATCGTCGAGCGGCCCACCGCAGAGCGACCCGCCGCCCAGCCGATCCTCGGCCACCAGAAAGGGCGTGGCGAGCAGTTCGCGCTGTACGCCGTCGTCCTCATTCCTTTCCTCGCGCTGATCGCCGCCATCCCCGTCGCCTGGGGCTGGGGACTCGGCTGGGTCGATGTCGCGCTGTTCCTCGTCTTCTACAACCTGACCGGGCACGGCATCACGATCGGCTACCACCGGCTCTTCACGCACGGCTCGTTCAAGGCCCGCACGCCGGTGCGCCTCGCGCTGGCGGTGGCCGGGAGCATGGCCATCCAGGGCCCCGTCACCCAGTGGGTGGCCGACCACCGGCGGCACCACGCCTTCAGCGACCGGGAAGGTGATCCGCACTCCCCCTGGCGGTTCGGTGAGTCCATCGGCGCCCTGGCCAAGGGCATGTTCCACGCGCACATGGGGTGGCTGTTCGACCGCAGTCAGAGCAACACCCAAAAGTATGCGCCCGATCTGATGGCCGACGAGCGCATCCGGCGGATCAGCAAGCTCTTCCCGCTGTGGGTGGCGATCGGCCTGGCCCTGCCGGCGTTGCTCGGCGGCCTGCTCACCTGGTCGTGGGCCGGTGCGCTGTCGGCGTTCTTCTGGGCCGGCCTGGTCCGGGTCTGCGTGCTACACCACGTGACCTGGTCGATCAACTCGGTGTGCCACACGATCGGCGAGCGCCCGTTCGCCTCGCGGGACAGGTCGGCGAACTTCTGGCCGCTGGCGATCCTGTCCTTCGGCGAGTCCTGGCACAACAGCCACCACGCGGATCCGACGGCGGCCCGGCACGGTGTGCTGCGCGGGCAACTGGACTCCTCCGCGCGACTGATCCGCTGGGCCGAGCGACTGGGCTGGGTGTCGGACGCGAAGTGGCCGTCGCCGGAGCGGATCGCCTCGAAACTCGTCACCGCTTCCGGCCCGGCGTGACCGGCCAGCGGCCAGGACCGGCGTACACAGAAGGGGTGAAGAATCCCGGGCACATGCGGCACACCCGGGTTCGGATGACCGGCAAGGAACGCCGCCAGCAGTTGCTGGACATCGGCCGCACCCTGTTCGCCGAGCGCGGCTACGAGGCGACCTCGATCGAGGAGATCGCCGCCCGCGCCGAGGTGAGCAAGCCTGTGGTGTACGAGCATTTCGGGGGCAAGGAAGGCCTGTACGCCGTCGTCGTCGACCGCGAGATGCAGACCCTGCTCGACCGATTCGCCTCCGCGCTGTCCGGTGGGCACCCACGCGAACTGCTGGAGCAGGCGGCGTTCGTGCTGCTGGACTACATCGAGGAGGAGACCGACGGCTTCCGCATCCTGATCCGGGACTCGCCGGTCGTCAGCTCCACCGGATCCTTCTCCAGCCTGATCGGCATGGTGGCTATCCGGGTCGAGCACATCCTCGACGAGGAGTTCAAGGCCCGCGGCTACGAGACGAAGCTGGCTGGGCTCTACTCCCAGGCGCTCGTCGGGATGGTCGCGTTGACCGGCCAGTGGTGGCTGGAGGTACGCCAGCCGAAGAAGGACGAGGTCGCGGCGCACCTGGTCAACCTGGCCTGGAACGGCCTGTCCCACCTGGAGAGCAAGCCGGTCATCTCACCCGTGACCGCCGGCTCACACTAGCCGGCCAGCCGCAGCCAGTCGTCCTCGGTCTGCTCCATCTCGGCCCGCACCTCCCGCAGCCGGCTGTCCAGCGTGGCGACCCGTTCGTAGTCCGCGGCATGCTCGGCCAGCTCGGCGAGCAGCCGCTGCTCGTCGGCCGCGAGCCGGGCCAGCCGCCGCTCCAGCCGACCCAGCTCCTTGCGGGCGACCCGCTCGGCGGCGGCATCGCTCGCCCGGCCCGGTAGCGCCTCCGCTGCGGTGGCCGGCCAGGAGGCCTGGGCCGTACGCCGCTGGAGGTACTCCTCCACGCCGCCGGGGAGGGCCTGCAGGCTGCCGTCACCCAGCAGGGCCAGCACGGTGTCGGCCACCCGCTCGATCAGGTACCGGTCGTGGCTGACGACGACCAGTGACCCCGGCCAGCCGTCGAGCAGGTCCTCCAGCTCGGTCAGGGTGTCGATGTCGAGGTCGTTCGTGGGCTCGTCCAGCAGCAGGACGTTCGGTTCGGCCATGAGCAGCCGGAGCAGCTGCAGGCGACGTCGTTCGCCCCCGGACAGGTCCGAGACCGGGGTCCACTGCCGATCGGCACCGAACCCGAAGCGCTCCAGGAGCTGGCCGGCACCCACCTCGATGTCACCGATCCGGACCGACGACCCGATCTCGCGAACCGCCTCGAGCACCCTCAGGTCGCCGGGCAGCTCGGCCACCTCCTGGGACAGGTACGCCGCCCGAACCGTCTGGCCGGTCACCACACGCCCGGTCTGCGGTGTCAGGTCGCCGGTGAGCAGCCGCAGCAGGCTGCTCTTGCCCGACCCGTTCACCCCGACCAGCCCGACCCGGTCACCGGGCCCGAGCTGCCAGTCGACGCGCTCGAGCAGCACCCGGTCACCGAGCCGCAGGCTGACCTGCTCCAGATCGAACACCGTGCGGCCCAGCCGGTGGCTGGCGAAGCGCTGCAGGCTGACCCGATCCCGTGGCTCCGGGACGTCGGCGATGAGCTGCTGGGCCGCCTCGATGCGGAACTTCGGCTTGCTGGTCCGGGCCGGCGGTCCACGCCGCAGCCAGGCCAGCTCCTTGCGCAGCAGGTTCTGCCGGCGGGACTCCGTCGCGGCGGCGAGGCGGTCCCGCTCGGCGCGGGCCAGCACGTAGGCGGCATACCCGCCCTCATAGCTGTGTACGGCGCCGTCACCGACCTCCCATGTCATGGCGCACACCGCGTCGAGGAACCACCGGTCGTGCGTGACCACCACCAGCGCGCCGGGGCGACGGCCCAGGTGCCCGGCCAGCCAGGCCACGCCCTCGACGTCGAGATGGTTCGTCGGCTCGTCGAGCAACAGCAGGTCGGTGCGGTGGATCAGCTGCGCCGCCAGCCCCACCCGGCGACGCTCGCCGCCGGACAGCTCGGCCACCGCGGCGGTGAGCCCGATCGAGCCGAGGCCGAGCCCGTCGAGGACGGCGCGGACCGCCCGGTTGCCCGCCCACTCGTGCTCGGCGGCGAACCGCGACTCCGGCAGGACGACGTCGTGGACGGCGGCGCCGGGCGGGAAGTCGGCGGCCTGGGCCAATGACCCGATCTCGGCCCCGCCGCGACGTGTGACCCGGCCGCGGTCCGGCGGCAGGCGGCCGGCCAGCAACGCCAGCAGGGTGCTCTTGCCGCCGCCGTTGGCGCCGACCACGCCGATCCGCTCGCCGTCGGCCACCCCGAGCGACACCTCGTCGAGCACGACGGTGGTGCCGTACGCCAGCCCGATCCGCTCCAGGGCCACCAGGTTGAGCGCGGGCGCGCTCACGTCGCCAGCCGGGCGCCGTGCACGGGCCCGTGCACGATCCGCACGGTCCGGCAGACCCCGGCACCGGATAGCGCGGCGGCGAAGCGGACCGCCGCCCGGGCCGAGCCGACGAGGAAGGCGCAGGTCGGACCGGAACCGCTGACGATCCCGGCCTGCGCGCCCAGGTGCTCACCCTCGCGCAGCGTCTTGCGCAGTGCCGGGCGCAGCGATGCCGCCGCGCCCTGCAGGTCGTTGGACAGCGCCGCGGCCACCGTGTGCGCGTCGCGCACCCGCAGGCCCTCGATCAGCCGTCCGGGTTCGCGCAGCGGGGGTACGTCGTCCCCGCGCAGCCGGTCCAGTTCGGCGTAGACCGCGGGTGTGGACAGCCCTCCGTCGGCGACCGCGAGGACCCAGTGCCACTCCCCGGTAGCCAGGACCGGGGTCAGGAGCTCGCCGCGACCGGTGCCGAGGGCGAGCCCCCCGACCAACGTGAAGGCGACGTCGCTGCCGAGCTCGGCGGCCAGCCGGTGCAGCACCGGGCGGCCCAGCCTGGTCTGCCACAGCGCGTCACAGGCGACGAGGGTCGCGGCCGCGTCCGCACTGCCGCCGGCCAGGCCGGCGGCGACCGGGATCTGCTTGGCCAGCTCCAGGTGTACGTCGGGCGGTACACCGGCGTGCGCGGCGAGCAGTTCCGCGGCCCGCCAGGCCAGGTTGCGCTCGTCGGCCGGCAGGTCGTCGGCGCCTTCGCCCCGCAGGGACAGCGCCAGCCCGGAGCCCGCGGTAGCGGTCACCTCGTCGTACAGGCTGACCGCGAGCAGCACCGTCATCACCGGGTGGAAGCCGTCTTGCGCCGGCGCCCCGACTGACAGGTGGAGGTTGACCTTGGCCGGGGCGCGGACGGTGATCGAACGACTCACTGACTCATCTTGCCCGGCGCCGGACCGGCGCCGCGGCGGCCAGCGCGACGAACTCCGCCAAACCTAGGGTCTCCCCGCGCCGTCCCGGGTCGAGGCCGGCCGCCCGCAAGGTGGCCTCGGCCAGCGCCGGCGAGCCGGCCCAGCCGGTCAAGGCGGCCCGCAACGTCTTGCGCCGCGAGGCGAAGGCCGCGTCGACGACGGCGAACACCGCGGCCCGGTCGGCCTGCGGCGGGGCATGGCGGACCAGTTCGACCAGCTCGGAGTCCACGTTCGGGACGGGCCAGAACACCTGGCGGCTGATGGTGCCGGCCCGGCGAACGGCGCCGTACCATGCGGCCTTGACCGACGGCCCGCCGTACACCCGTGATCCCGGCCCGGCCGCGAGTCGCTGCGCTACCTCGGCCTGCACCATGACCAGGACGCGGCGCAGCGTCGGCAGCCGTTCGAGCAGGTTCAGCAGTGCCGGTACGGCGACGTTGTACGGCAGGTTTGCCACCAGAGCGCTCGGCTGAGGATCGGGTAGTGAGACGACCCGCAGCGCGTCGGCGGCCAGGACGTGCAGCCGGTCGGCGTACGCCGGAGCCCGTACGGCGACGATGCGCGGCAGCGCCGCGGCGAGCGCGTCGTCGATCTCGATCGCGAGGACGCCGGCGCAGGCCGGGAGCAGGCCCAGGGTCAGCGACCCGAGGCCCGCGCCGACCTCGAGCACGACGTCGTCCGGGCGCAGGTCCGCGGTCCGGACGATCTTGCGCACCGTGTTCGCGTCGTGCAGGAAGTTCTGCCCCCGCGTCTTGGTCGGCCGGAGGCCCAGCTCGGCGGCGAGGATCCGCAGGTCAGCGGCCCCGAGCAGGCGCAGACCCCGGCCGGAAGGTTCCGGGCCGGGGTCTGTGCAGAGATCAGCGATCAGGCCAGCGATCAGGTGTGCAGGAGGTAACCGCAGGACGGCCACGGGCTGTCGCCACGGTCGGCGTACAGCCGCTCGGCCACCGCGATCTGCTCGCCCTTGGACGCCTGGTGCGGGTACGCGGCGTACTGCTGACCGCCGTAGGCGTCCCACGTGCCCTTGTCGAACTGCAGGCCGCCGTAGTAGCCGTTACCGGTGTTGATCGACCAGTTGCCACCGGACTCGCACCCCGCGAGGGCATCCCAGTTCAGCCCGGAGTTGCTCGGCGGGGGCGCGGAACCGCCACCTCCGCCGCCGCCCGGGCTGGGGGCAGGTGCCGGTGCCGGTGCCGGCGCCGGTCGCGACTTCGTGCCCACGGCGACGACGCGGTCCACCGGCTGCTTGGTGACCTTCGCGCTGAGCTGGGACCGCGCGGACTCCTTGCCGTTCGTCATGGTGATCCGGTAGGTGACGACCTCGGTGCCGGCCGCCCCCTCCTGCCGGACCTCGCTCTGGTCCTCGAACAGCGAGTCGTCCTCCTGCTCGACTGTGCGGTTGGCGATGGCCCGGGTTTCCTGCACCTCCCGGAAGCTGATCCGGGTCACCGTCAGCGTCATCAGGTTCAGCAGGGGCTGCTCGAGCAGCAGCGACGCGGTGTCGGTGGCGGCCAGCGTGATGTCCTGCTCGGCCAGCAGCGCCTCGACGTCGTACGCGGTGGTCTCCACGGTGCGGGTCTGCCCGTCTACCAGGATCGTCACCGACTTGGGCATCCGCACGTCCAGCGCGAGGCCGGACAGCGGCAGCCGCTCGGAGCGAGAGGCCGAGACGTAGATGTCCGAGGCGCGGAAACCGAGCATGTCCAGCGCGTCGTCGACCGAACGGGCGGTCACCCAGACCTCGCGCTCGACGCCGTCGACGGTGAGGGTCAGCAACCGGCCGCGGTTGAGCAGGATCTCGCCGCCGTCAGAAACCGCCTCGTCGGCGGCTGGGGCCAGCGTGTCGTGCTCGGCCACGCTGAGGTCGGCGTCAGCCAGCACGTCGCCGACGGTGTCGGCGCGGGTGCTGACTTGGCTCGCGACCCCGTCGACGGTCACGGTCACCGTCTTGCTGAACGAGGCCCAGGCGACCGAGCCGGCGACCAGTCCGGTCAGCACGATGCCGAAGAGAATGAGTTGGAGAGAGCGGCGCACGGCACTCCGAATGTTCGTGGCATCCGGGCAGGGAAAGTGGAAGCGGCGTGCAGATCTGCACCCGTCCCTCGTGAAGCACTGCTGGCGGCGTCTCCAGAAGGGAACGTCCACCGAGCAGCGCGGGGCTTCCCCACCCCGGCTGTTCGTGGCGGAACGATAACGGAGCGGTCACGAAATGGCGAACCCACGGCGGGCCGGGTGATGCATCTCGCAGCGTCCCGGAGCGCTGGCCCGGCCGATTCAGGACTTGACGTCGACCTGCCGCTGCACCGGACGCAGCCAGCTGGGCAGGAACGCGGCGACCAGCAGGCCGGCCAGCAGCGCGGCGAACCCGCCGGCGATCAGGGTCACGCCGACCAGGTCCGAGGCGGCGCAGCTGCCGACGATCGCCAGCCCGGTGACCAGGGCGAAGCCGCCCAACGGGAGCAGGGTCAGCACGCTGGCCGCGGCCACGCTGGCGTGCGCGCTCGCACTGCGCAGCGCCTCGTCGACCGGCACGTCCTCGGGTTCGGTGGCACCGGGTCGGCGCAGGATCCTCAGCACGCTCAGCTCGCTGACCAGCCAGCCGCCGGCGGCCAGCGCCAGCACGAGGACGGCGTACGTGGTGATCTGCCCGGACCCGATCATCTCGCTGCCGCCGCGGGCGCAGGACACGGACAGCCCGGACGACCCGTCCCCGGTCGGCTCGCTCAACACCGTCGCCGTCGTCGCGACACCGATGGTGAGCAGGGCCGAGGCTCGCAGCGCCCAGACCAGCGACGGGCTGATGTAGTCGCTCAGCCGCCCGGCCGCGGACCCGGAGCTCGACCACAGCGGCCGCGGGCGGGTCAGCTCGCCCACGAGCACGCCGAGCAGATAGCCCAAGCCGATCGCGAGCGGCCAGGCGAAGACCGACAGGGTGCCGATCCGCAACGCCAGGACCACGACCAGGCCGAGGCCGGCGACCAGCCCGGCGGCGCGGACGGCGCGGGCGCGCACCGGCCAACGGCTCAGCGTGCGTTCGGCCTGGACGGTCGGTGTCAGGAAACCGAGGGTCGCCTCGTTCACCAGGCGGCGCTGACCGGCCTGCCGCCAGATCCGCCAGAGCAGCAGCGCGGGGACGACGAGGACGGCGAACAACAGCACGACGATCACGCGCCCCATGGCTGCCTCCCTCGCCTCGTCAGCTACCTGGACACCCCGACGCCTCCGCGGCGGGAAGTACGTCGGCGCTCCACGCATTGTGCCCCGCCGCGCCAGGTTGCACCGCCCGCCCGGCGGCACCGTGACGTAGGTGACCGGAACGCCGGCCGAGCATCGTGGGAGCCGTACATGCAGCTGTCGGTTCGTCCTGTCGCCGCCACGATCGGGCTCCTCCTGACCGCCAGCACGATCGCAGTCGCCTCGCCGGCGCAGGCCGATGTGTCGCCGAACGGCGTCCTGGCCTACTCCGCCTGGGACCAGGAAGCGGACTACGACATCTACACCTTCGATCCGGCCACGCCGGACGTGCCTGCGCTGCGGCTCACGACCGACGGCCGCTACACCGGCAACCCCGACTGGTCGCCCGACGGCACCAAGATCGTGTACGACGGCTGGGGCACCACATTCGGGCCACGGATCAGGGTAATGGACACCGATCCCGCCACCGACGACAATGTGGTGCTCACCGAACCGTGCGCCGACGACTTCGACTGTTATGGCGACTTCCAGCCGGCCTGGTCCCCGGACGGAACCCGGATCGCCTTTGTCTCCTCCCGTCCACAACTCGACGGGACGCCGCACTGGACGTACGAGCTCTACGTCATGCACGCCACGGGTGAGGCGGGCCCCCTCCCGGCGGCGACCCGGCTCACCAACGACCCGCAGGAGGACACCGGCTACTCGATCTCGGACTCCCAGGTCACCTGGTCGCCTGACTCCAGCCTCATCGCGTTCGCGAGCTGGCGCAACGCCCGACATCTGGCTGGTCAACGCCGACGACCCGACCGACCTGCGCAACGTGACGGCCTCGGTGAACGCGTACACCGACCAGCCGAGCTGGTTGCCGGACGGGACGGAGATCATCTTCCGCAGCTCGAGTCAGCCGCCTACGAGCTGTACTCGTTGCCGGTTCCCCCGCCGGCGGGCACGGCGCGCGTCGCGGCACCGCAGCCGACCCGGCTGACCTCGGACGGCGTCGACAAGAGCGAAGCGGACTGGGGTGCAATGGCCGGCTCCGATCCCGGAACCCGGACGCGGACCGTGGCGGCGCACAAGAACGGGGCCGTCGGGGTCGACGGACCGGACGAAGATCTACTGCGGCCAGGACTGCAGCGCTACCTTCCAGACCGGCAGCCAGGTCCAGTTGACCGCGCGAGCCCGACCCGGCTACGTCTTCGAGAAGTGGTTGGGTGCCTGCCAGGGAACCGTTCCCACATGCACCGTCCGGCTCGGGACGTCGAAGGTCATCGCGGCCAAGTTCGTCCCGACCAGCTAGTCCCGTCCGAAGATGCGGGTTGCGGTCCCGGTCAGCGTTGCGCAGAGCTGCTCGAGGGGAACCTGCTTGACCTCGGCCAGCGCCCTGATCGTGAGCGGCACGAGGTACGGCGCGTTGGGCCGGCCGCGGTAGGGCATCGGCGTCAGGAACGGCGCGTCGGTCTCGACGAGCAACTGGTCGAGGGGGACCAGCGCCGCGGCCGCGCGCAGCCCCGCGGCGTTCTTGAACGTCAGCGTCCCGGCGAAGCTCAGGACGTAGCCGCGCTCGACGCAGGTCCGGGCCATCGCCACGTCGCCGGAGAAACAGTGGAACACCACCCGCGCCGGTGCCCCTTCCTCCCTGAGCACCCGCAGGACCTCGGCGTGAGCGTCCCGGTCGTGGATGACCAGCGCCTTGCCGTGCCGCTTCGCGATGTCGATGTGGGCACGGAACGACGCCTCCTGGACGGCGTACCCCTCCGGCCCCGTGCGGAAGCGATCCAGCCCGGTCTCCCCCACCGCCCGCACCCGCGGATGGCCGGCCAGCCGGTCGATCTCGGCCAGCGCGTCCGGCCCGGCCCCGCCGCGGGCGGCCTCGTTCGGGTGTACGGCGA
>JACCSC010000371.1 GCA_013813215.1 Geodermatophilaceae bacterium
GCGCAGGAGTGGGAGCGGCAGGTCACCGGCCACGGTGGGCGGCTGTCGGTGGTGGTCTGCCACTGCAGCGACGAGGCGTTGCACCGGTCCCGGCTCGACGGGCGGGTGCGCGGCATCCCGGGCTGGCACGAGATCGACTGGGCCCACGTCGAGCGGATGCGCCGCGAGTACCCGACGCTGACGGTTCCCCACCTGAAGGTCGACGCCGTCGACAGCCTCGAGGCGAACCTCACCGCCGTCCGGGCGTATGCGCGGCGTTAACCGCCGTAGCGCCGGTGCCGGGCCGCGTAGGCCCGCAGGGCCCGCAGGAAGTCCACCTTGCGGAACTCCGGCCAGTAGGCGTCACAGAAGTAGAACTCCGAGTGCACGGACTGCCAGAGCAGGAAACCGCCCAGCCGCTGCTCACCACTGGTCCGGATCACCAGGTCGGGGTCGGGCTGTCCCTTCGTGTAGAGGTGCTCGGCTATCAGGTCGACGTCGAGCAGCTCGGCGAGTTCCTCGATGGTCGTCCCGCGGGAGGCGTGGTCGGACAGCAGGGAGCGCACCGCGTCGGCGATCTCCCGTCGCCCGCCGTACCCGACGGCGACGTTGACGCAGGCGCCGGGCCGGCCCACGGTGCGGTCCGAGGCCGCCTTGAGCGCGGCGGCGGTGTCCGGGGGCAGCAGGTCCAGCGCGCCCACGATCCGCAGCTGCCAGTTGCGATGCGGCAACGCGAGGTCGTCGACCAGGTCTTCGATGATCGTCATCAGCGGCCGCAGCTCATCCGGGTCGCGGGCCAGGTTGTTGGTCGACAGCAACCAGAGCGTCACCACCTCGACGCCCACCTCGTCGCACCAGCCCAGGAACTCCCCGATGTTGGCCGCCCCGCGGCGGTGGCCGTCGTTGACGTTGTCCAACCCCGAGGCGCGGGCCCAGCGCCGGTTGCCGTCGGCCATCAACCCGACGTGCCGCGGGATGGCCGACCGGTCGAGGTCGCGGAGCAGCCGCCACTCGTAGGCGCCGTACACCAGGTCGCGCAGTTCCACGGTCGGTCAGGGTACGCCGGAGAACGCCAACGACCAGCCTGTTCGCGTTACGCGCCGTCGAGATGACCGCGGCACCCGCACGGGGGGCGACAACCCAACCTACGCTGTCGTAACCTCGGTTCGGTGAGCGCGTACACGGCCGTCCCGACGGCCCCCACACCCGTCCTGCCGCGGCTGCGCGGCTGGCTGCACGTCGGAAGCTTCTTCGCCTCGCTGGTCACCGGGGCGGTCCTGATCCCGCTGGCCGCCGCTCAGGGTGCGGCCCTCCCGATCAGCATCTACTGCGTCACGGTCACCCTGCTCTTCGGCGTCAGCGCGCTCTACCACCGCCGGCTGTGGAGCGTGCGCGGACGCCAGGTGATGATGCGCCTGGACCACAGCATGATCTTCGTGTTCATCGCGGGCAGCTACACGCCGTTCGCCGTGCTAGCCCTCGAACCCGGCTCGGACGTCGTGATCCTGGTGACGGCCTGGACCGGCGCCCTGCTCGGCGTGGCGCTGAAGCTGGCCTGGCCGGGATCCCCACGCTGGATCGGCGCGCCGCTGTACATCGCGCTGGGCTGGGTCGCGGTGTTCGTCTTCCCGCAGATCGTCGCGAACGCCGGCGTCGCCGCCATGGTGCTCATGCTCGTCGGCGGGGTGCTCTACACCGTGGGCGGGATCGTGTACGCGGCCCGCTGGCCGAACCCCTGGCCGCGGGTGTTCGGCCACCACGAGGTCTTCCACGCCTGCACGATCGTGGCGGCGATCTGTCACTACATCGCGGTCTACTTCGCGCTGTACAACACCTGAGCCGTCACAGCCTCACGAGCGCCTTGAGCGCCAGCCGGTCGTCCATCATCGCGTAGCCGTCGACGATGTCGTCCAGGCTGACGGTCAGGTCGAAGACCGGGCTGGCGTCGAGGGCCCCGTCGAGCACGTCGGCGAGCAGCCCGGGAATGTAGGCGCGGGCCGGCGTCGTACCGCCTCGAATGGCCACGTTGCGCCGGAACAGCAGCGAGACGTCGATGCCCTCGACGAGGTGCGGTACGCCGACGTACCCGATCGTCGCCCCGTCCTTGGCCACCGCGATCGCGGTGTCCCACGCGCCCTGTACCCCCACGCATTCCAGCACCGCGTCGACACCCCCGGTGAGGGACATGACGGTCTCGGCGGCGTCCTGCCCGTGACCCTCGACGATGTCGGTCGCGCCCAGGTCCTGGGCGCAGGCCAGCCGGTCGGCGTGGTGGCCCACGACCAGGATCCGCCGGGCCCCCAGCCGGCGAGCGGCCAGGACCGCACACAGTCCGACCGCACCGTCACCCACGATCGCCACGGTCGAGCGGAAGTTCACCCCCG
>JACCSC010000430.1 GCA_013813215.1 Geodermatophilaceae bacterium
GCAGCAGGTAGGCGTCGACGGCCTGGGTGATGCACGGGGTCTTGGGGTACGCCGTGTGCCCCTCGCCCTGCCAGGTCAGCAGGACCGCCGAGTCCAGCTCGCCGGCCATCGCCTGCGCACCGGAGTACGGCGTGGCCGGGTCGTTCACCGTCCCGATCACCAGGATCGGCGGCGCGCCTGCCGCGTCCCGCTCCGGCAGCGGGGTCCGCGTGGTGCGCCAGCGGTCGCAGGTCAGCAGGTTGGTGGCGATGGGTGCCCCGAACAGCGGGTACTTGCGGCGAAGGTCCTCGATGAACTCTCGGATCTCGTCGTCGTCGTACCTCTCGGCCGTGTCGGCGCAGTTGATCGAGAGGTTGGCTTCCAGCCGGTTCGGGTACTCGCCGTCGGCCGCCCGGCCGGTGTACCCGTCGGCCAGCGCGGCCAGCCCCGAGCCGTCGCCGTCCGCCGCCGACCCGATCGCCGCCGCCAGCGTCGGCCACTGCCTTTCGTCGTACAGGGCGGAGATGACGCCGATCCAGACCAGGCCGACCGGCACCTTCCGATCGTCGTCGGCCGGCAACGGCTCCGTGCGCGCGTCGTCCAGCACCTGCTGCACCGTCGCCGCGGGGTCGTCGCCGGCCTCGCAGTCCTCCTGCGCCGCGCACGCCGCGGCGAACGCGCCAAAGGCGGCCTCGAACCCGCGGGCCTGCGCTTCAGTGCCTCCCCGATCGTCCAGCGTGGGGTCGGTGGCCCCGTCGAGGACCAGCGCGCGGACGCGGTCGGGGAAGAGTTCGGCGTACGTCGAGCCGAGCGTGGTGCCGTAGGAGTACCCGAGGTAGGTCAGCTGCTCCTCGTCCAGGGCGGCCCGTAGCTGGTCCATGTCGTGTGCGGTGTTGACGGTGTTGAACTGGCCGAGATCCTCGCCGTACCGCTCGAAGCACCCGTCGGCGAGGGTCTCGGCGATCTCGACCTGGACCTGGAACTCCGCCTCGTCGCGGGCGTACGGCTCGGCGCCGTACAGCTCGTCCTTGTACTCGTCGGAGACGCACGTGATCGGGTCGCTGAAGTTGACCCCGCGCGGATCGAACCCGATGACGTCGAAGCCTTCGACGACCTCTATCGGGAGGCGGTAGGCGAGGTTCAGGGCGGCGTCGGTGCCCGACCCGCCGGGGCCGCCGGGGTTGATGACCAGGGAGCCGATGCGATCCCGCTCAGCGTCCAGGCGGCCGCGAACCACCGCCAGCTGCACGGTGTCCCGGTCGGGATCGGCGTAGTCGAGCGGCACGTCCAGGGACCCGCACTCCCAGGTCAGTTCGCGATCGGGTGGGGGACCGCCCGAGAGCAACTCGTCGACGGTGTCGGTGCAATCGGACAACACGAGTTCGGCCGCCGGCGGCGGCGCCGGGGCCGACTGCGTCCCCGCCACCGGCGCCACGTCCCGGGCTGCCGGTATGCCGTTCACGGTCGACACACACCCGGTGACCAGGACCAGGGCGATGGCGATCGCCGGGCCGGCGCGCCGGGCTCTCACCGCACGGAGCCGTGGAAGACGTCGTCGATGTCGAAGCGCACCGGCGTGTCGAGCTGGTCGTACGTGCACGATGCCGCCGTACGGTCCGGCCGCCAGTTCTTGAAGTGCGCGGTGTGCCGGAACCGGTTGCCTTCGAGCTGGTCGTAGCGCACCTCGACGACGAGTTCGGGGCGCAGCGGCTGCCAGGACAGGTTCTTGCCCGCGTTCCACCGGCTGGTCGCACCCGGCATCCGGTCCGGGTCGTCGGTCTGCGGGGACGCCCAGGCCTGCCAGGGGTGGCCGTCCAGCGCGTCGTCGCGGTAGGGCGCGAGTTCGTCGAGCAGTTCCGCACGGCGGGCCATCGTGAACGACGCCGCGACGCCGACGTGCTGCAGGTGGCTGCCGTCGTACAGGCCGAGCAGCAGGGAGCCCACGACGGGACCGGACTTGTGCCAACGGAAGCCGGCCACCACACAGTCGGCGGTCCGCTCGTGCTTCACCTTGGTCATCAGCCGGGCGTCGGGGCGGTAGGGCAGGTCAGCGGCCTTGACCA